>JAFXFG010000025.1 GCA_017520675.1 Alphaproteobacteria bacterium | reverse complement strand
TAACAGTCCGTTTTTATTTTGTTTAACGAATTTTAATTTAATTAAATATTCCTTGATTTTCTGCGGGTTGTAGTTTAATGTGACTTTAACGAAGTTTAACGAAAATTGGTAGCAAAAAACGCCGTTGGTAGCAAATAGGTAGCAAAGTGTTAGAATTTGGCAAAGGTAATCTTATTGAGGAAATCGGGACTGTTTGTGATAATTTACAGATACCCAGAAATGCGATTTTGGCAGAAAATAAATCAGGTTTGGGCGATTGGGTGCAGTTTGGGATGTTGGTGGTGGCGGTGGCGACCTTTATTGCGGGTGTTTGTGCCAATAAAAAAACTCTTAGGCAGGCACAGCATCAAATTGATTGCCAACAACAGCAGTGGAATGATGAGTTTTATTTAAGATATAAACAACAAAAGTTTATAGAGTATAGAACGCGTTTTATATCCTTGTGTGATATTGTCTATACGTTTCATAGGATTATGGGCCCAGGCATACTTGGATATGATTTTTTTAACCCAAACCAAGAAGCAAAATTTGTTTATAGTCCCATTGTGATACCAATATCTCAAACCCCAGGTTTGTTTATCGCTGAGGGATTAAAAGTAACGCACGAATTTTTAGAGTTTATGAAAAATGAGGAGCTTTTCATTAATGAAACAAAATGGCTGCACCGAGATTTAACAGCTTTTGCAAATAGTTTTTTTGCGTTTTTAACGTCTGTAAATCAAGCAGGTTTAATAAATAAATCTTTCAAACAAATAAATGGAAATTGGCAATCGTGCATCGATAAAGAAATGCGATATTTATATTTAAGATATTGGCCACATATAATACGAAATGATGTTGGTACTAGTATGCTACACGCAACACCAAATAAAAATATGCTAACGGATGTGCCTGGCGATAACTACGACAGATTTAGACTATTGGCTGATAATGATGTGGAATTTCATTATTACACATGTATCATTAATGAATGGCTGGAGATGTGGAGAGGAGAAATAGATGCTGTATTAGCTCCGTCGGGTAAACGCATAAAACTTTCAGATGCGTGTTGCGATACAGAAAAAACGCCCAAAAGTATAACTGTGCCTCAGTATTTTAATATTATACCTGGCCCAAAGGACTAGAAGCATGACCAATAACCATATAAATTTTACAGAAAAAACGTTGGCCGAATTGCCAATTCCAACCGACAAGCGCCCAATGACGTATTATGACAATGGACAACCGGGTTTGTGTATCATTGTGACCTATGGCGGGACAAAAACGTATTATTTCTATACCAAGTTCCTGGGCGTGCCAAAGCGTGTAAAAATTGGGCGCGTTGGCGTCACAAAACTGGTCGAAGCCCGAATGAAAGCACGTGAATTGCGGACCATTGCCGACCACGGAACAGACCCTGGCCAAGAACGCAACGAGATTCTGCGCGACATGACATTAAAACAGTTCTTTGATACCCAGTATTACCCCCGGCACGTTCTGGTGTACACACGCCCAAAATCGCAAGTAAAGGTCGAGTCAATGTTTCGCAATTACTTGCCCGAATTACACAACCGTAAAATGATAAGCATAACTCGTGCTGACTTGGAGCGAATACATTTGGAGTTGAGCAACAGGATAAGTGTGTATACCGCCAATCGAACACTTGCATTGGTAAAACATATGTATAACAAGGCCATTGAATGGGGTTATCCATCACATCATGGCAATCCAGCTGTTGGTATCAAGATGTTTAAGGAACAATCACGTGCCCGTTTCCTGCAACCGGATGAAATAACACGTTTCTTTGCTGCACTGGTCGAAGAGCCAAATGACATGTTCAGAAATTATGTTTTGTTATCGTTGTACATCGGTCAGCGTCGGCAAAATATGTTATCCATGCGCTGGTCAAACGTTGACTTGACTTTGGGTTTTGTATTTTTTCCGGATTCAAAAAATGGCGAACCTCAACGTATTCCTTTGATAGCACAGGCGGTAGAAATTTTGAAGGATATGCGTACACATGCAACCGATGACTGGGTGTTTTCAAGTCGTGCCGGCAGTGAAAGTGGGCATGTCGAAGATTTTCACCGTCCTTGGTATGCATTGTTAAAACGCGCGAATATCGAAGACCTGCGGTTCCATGACCTGCGACGCACATTTGCTAGTTACCAAGCCATGAATGGATGTGGGGATTCTATATTGGGAAAAGCCTTGGGCGATAAAACAATGGCAGCGGTGCGTGTGTATGCGCGTTTAATGTTGGACCCAATTCGTGATTCTATCCAACGCGCAGCAGATAAAATGTTGGAATTTGTGGATGATTAAAGCGCATTGTTATAAAATGGCAAAAAACATGTAATTCCAACATTTTTTGCATTTTTTTAAGGTTTAACCTCTCTTATTTCGGATTTTTGTCGGTTTTGACCTTTTGCCGAAATAGCAACCGTTTTGATTTTCGATAATCTAAAGTGCCACTTTAAATCCGCCGAAAAATATTTGACATTGGCTCTGACTTTTGATATTCTAAAGTATAACTTTAAATCCGCCGGAGGATGCTATGGCATACATAAACAGAACTTTGGAACAGAGTATAGAAAAAATCAGCAACTTTTTCCCTGTGATTATGGTCACGGGGCCGCGTCAAGTTGGCAAAACAACTGTTTTGCAAAATGTTGCAAATACGCCTGCAACCTATGTTTCGTTGGATACGTTGGCGAACAGAAACCTGGCTCAGACGGAACCAGAACTGTTTTTGCAACGTTTCCCGGCCCCTGTTTTGATTGACGAAGTTCAATATGCTCCACAACTGTTTCCATATATCAAGGCGATTGTAGACCAAGAAAACAAGCCAGGCATGTACTGGTTGACCGGTTCACAACAGTTTCATTTGATGAAAAATGTATCAGAAAGTTTGGCGGGGCGTGTCGGCATACTGCATCTGGACGGATTTTCCCAAGATGAAAAGAACGGCAATCCAATGGCACAACCGTTCTTGCCAACAATGGAATATATTGATGCCAAGGCAAAAACATCCCAGCCAATGGACATCAATCGTGTGTATGATGTGATATGGCGTGGCTCGTATCCGAAAATGCACGGTGCGCCAGACGACATGTGGAATACGTTTTATGAATCATATCTGCAGACCTATATCGAACGTGATGTTAAAAGCTTTAGTGCTGTTGGGGATACTATGGCATTTGTGTCGTTTATGCGTGTCTTGGCGGCCAGAACAGGTCAGGAAATGAATTATAGTGACATTGCCCGTGATATTGGTGTAACTGCACCAACGATTAAATCATGGCTGTCTATATTGGAAGCGTCGGGCTTGGTGTTCTTGTTGCGTCCGTATTACAGCAACGTTACCAAACGTATTATCAAAGCTCCAAAGGTATATTTTGTTGATACAGGGCTGGCCGCGTTCTTGACTGGGTGGAACACACCAGAAACGCTTGCAAATGGGGCTATGGCGGGCAGTATATTTGAAACATACGTTGTGTCCGAAATAATTAAAAGCTATTGGTACAACGGTCGCAGTCCGAACATATATTACTATCGTGATAATCATGGTGCGGAAATCGATGTTTTGATTGAAGAAAACGGTAAATTGTATCCTGTGGAAATCAAACGAACAACGACACCGAATGTGGGCGACATAAAAAATTTTAAGGTCATAGAAGACGTCCTGCATGCCCAACGTGGCCCAGGTGCGGTCGTTTGTAATGCGCAAACTCACCTGCCATTAACGGCCGATGTAAACGTCATCCCCGTGGCATATTTGTAAAATAATATACAATGACAGAAGTTGTACACAAGGGCGGACAATTTATAGTTCAAGACGATGGTCAAAAAGGTGTGGAAGCAACCTATCTGGCATTATTTACACGTCACAAACTTGGTGAGCGCTGGATACAGGAAAACGGCATAACCACAAAAACAAGCAGCGAAAGTCCAGATTTTATATTCAAGGTTCCAGATAGGCCCACAATAGGTTTAGAGATTGTTAATTTCGTAAATAAAAGTGCCAAGAACATGGCCACGATGCGTTTGGAAGAAATTGCCAAGAAGATAGTCGGCTATTTTAAGAAACAGGGAATCGCACTTACTTTGCTAATAGATATTCAAGACTTGCGGGAATTCAGTATGGCCAGGGAAGATTTTTTGAATATGTGCTATAATCCAGGGTTTGATAAATTAAATGGAACAGACAAAGAAATTAAAGACGCTTTGGTTGCAAAGTTAAAACCGATAGTGTTCAATTTGAACGGCGTTGCAAAAGCATCAGCAGATGTAAAGGGGCAGATATTTATCGCAACTGTCTGTAAAATGTATGCACCACACACATCAGCACATGTTAATAATCAAGGAATGTGTATTGAAAACCCGTTCGAAGACCTGCAAAAGACGATTTACAGCAAGAACAAGAAGTTTGAACAATACAAAAAGAATTGTGATGAATGTGATTTGTTGGTCGTCGTAGAAAACAGTTTTGTGCATTTGTCAGATAAATTACAGAAGCATAAATTTGACTCCGTGTTCAGGGATGTTTATGTGTTGGACCTGTCATATGGTTGTAAGGTGACCAAACTAAAATTACGCCACAGCCGAAACAAAAAAATCTGTGGTAACACGGCAGATGTGTTCAGTCCAGAAATCCCAGATGGGGAATAAAATCTTTAATCTAAGCCATATTTTGTGGTTATTGATAATCAAAAATTTGACACGAATCGCAAACAAGGCCAATTATTCAATATGTTTGACAAGGGAATTAAAAAAGGTGATGTTTTGACGTTTGTTGATGACCCCAGTGTCAAAGTTAAAGTTGTCGGAGAGCGTGAGGTGGAATACAATGGGGCTGTTTATAAATTATCGCCATTGGCACTGAAATTATATGAAGATATGGGAAAGGCCAATCCGAGTAAATCATACCAAGGTGCAAATTATTTTCTGTTCAAAGGAACAAGATTAACGAAATTGTAAAAGGGTTAATGCTTAAGAAAATACCAGCGCAATGCGCTGGTATTTGTTTTAATCGTCCATGTGGTCCCACACATAAATTTCAGGGAATTTCGCCTTTCGTATTTTGTTGTATTCTGCGCGGGCAGTGACATTGGGTGTAACGTACATCAATTCTGTCCAATCGTTATAAGAAAAGTGTTCACGTAAATCTTTTTGTGCAGCGTTTATGCGTTTTCTTTTTTCGTCAACGGACAAGTATAACGAACCAAGATACGTATAATACTGGTCCATAGCTACATTTGGATTTATTTTTTTGCATTTAACGAAAAACTCTTTTGCAAATTTATCACCTAGTTCATTGTTTAACCATTCCGGTTCTGGACCAGAAAAATGATTCAAACGTAATCCCTTATCGTATATATCAAAATCAACATCAAACCATATTTTACCAGCATGTTCAAAGATATAACAATACGACTGGTCGCACTGGAATACTTTCGCACCGTTGTAATAGCCCAAGAAATGTAAATTTTTACGCAGGTAATAATCTTTCTTGAACATCCAGCTAAGGTCGTTATATTCTTGTCCGGGATTGGACAATTTTTTCTTGTGCTTTCTTAACCAATTAACGATGTCATCGGCTGCACCGGCACGTAACAATATTAATTCTTTCTGCATGTTGTCATGTGTTGGTTCTTGTGACCGAACAATTTCCAATGGTGTCTTTTTTGTCCCGTCTGTCAGAACGGTTGGTGCATTAATATCTGCACCGTTTGCAACCAAGATAGCAATTATTTCGCTGGATGCGCCTTGCTGTAATGCATTTGTTAGCGGACTTGGACCAACATCATAACCATCAATCCAGTTAACTATTTCGCCTTGGTCAATATGTTCTTGCAGTTCTTCTGGGGTGATGTTTGTCCAATCGTCAATTTCCAATAATTTACAACTGTTTATTTCTGTTGTTATATTCTTTTTTCTTAATTTATAAATTGACGCATTAAACAGTTTATCCAATATGTCGTTACTATTTTTGGTTATTTTTGCCATTGGACATCCTTTTTTGGTTGTTATTTCGCATATTTTGCCAGCGCATTCTTGAATTTAAATGCTGCATCTATATACCAATCAAAAATTGCCTGTTCGGACGTGGCTAAATCTTTTGGCATTTCCCAGCGGATGGTGCATGTGTTTTCAGATTCTTTCCATTTTAATTTTGTGCCAAGTTCATTTTCAATATAGTCCGCATTGGCCCTTAAATGGTCATACAGTGGCTTTTGATTAATCATATACGCGGTTATACTGCAACCCTTTTTGCTGGGTTGTGCGATGTTTGCAACATAGAAATGATAGCGTTTGTCACCAAAGGTTAAATCCAGGTATGATTTGGAACTTATTTTACGATTGCGAAACACATCGGTAAAATGTTTATTCTTGGATGCGTATTCTACAAAACGTTCCCAAAATCCCATACGTTCTTTTTGTGCGTCATTCATGGAACTTTTGTATTTGATATTTCTTTCCCAATCATTTGGACTTTCAATAATTTCAAATATTGGGGCTGGGTTGGAATTGTCAATTTGAATTAGTTTAATCGTCACCAAAAAGAACGCAACATCTTCATCCGTATGTTCATTCAGCCATTGTATGGCACTGCGATGTTCGTCACCCGCCTTTTCGGCAACCCAGATAACAATATTTGCCCGTTTGCCAGAACCATAGGTGATAATCTTTCCCAAATGGTCGTGATTTGTTTGACCATACTGGTTTTCAATAATAACGTTGCGACCATCTGTGCTGTTTTCAGTTGTAAAAATGTCCGCACGATATGCCCCAACGGGCACTTCAACAGTTGCAGGCCCAAAGGGTATTCCAATTTTGTCACTTAACTTATCTAAATTTTCTGGTTGTGCCAACCATGGTGTAAAGTCCGATGATTCACTGGGCCATACATCACGTATTGATACTTCTTTTATATTTCCGAGAGTTTTTTTCACACAATATCCTTTTGCTGTATTCGACCCACAAAAGGATGGCGCGGGGAGATTGAAAAATCACGATAAGATGACCCTGTCGGTCTTCGGGCAAGCCCTGTTGTATAACCAACAGCTCCCCGCTTGATGCAGGGATAGTTTTTAGGTGCATATCCAGCACCCTTATCGCGAGGTTTCAATGCCTCGGCATCCGTTCATGGATACATCAATATTATAGTACAAATTCAGCAAATTTCAATGGAGTTTCTTAAAATTCCCAGGAAGAAAGGTTTAATTCATCCTCGGTCGCTATTTGTTGCAGTTCTGTGGGCGTTTCGCCAACAAATTTCATAATGGTAACAAAGGCACGAACATCACCCTTTAACGCCCGATTAATCAGGGCAACAGCCATCGCATCTTTTATACTTTGACCATCTTCATGTGGTAATAACAATGCTTCGGTTAAAATCTGACGCATTTTACGCTTTTCACGTCTTGTAATGCCACTGGCAACACCACCCAACGATTGTATCTTTGTTCTTTCGTTGTTCGTTCTGTCTGCCAGTGATACCAAACCAGATGTGTCAGGATTGCGATTAGCCAATTTTTCAACCTCCACATATTTTTTACAAATTCATCATATGTTTTTATTGTTTTATTTCATAGATGCTCATCCCCTGGTAATCAAGAGAGGATAGAGTAACCCCTATCGACTGGAAGAGAAAAAACAAAGAAATTTTTGTGTTTTTCAAATCCAGCCAATAGGTTTCACCAAGGTCATCAAGGGCACTAATGTTTACAGGACTTGCGTCTTTTGTGGCTCGTGCCTACCCCAGGTCTATTCGTCGTCATCACGATTCAGCGGTTTTCACGCCTACTTCCTTTCAGTGTGCCTCTTCAAGCCGAATAATCAACTGTGGGGCTTTTAGTTTCTTGATAAACTTGTCGTGGCATCCCCACTCAAAACCTGCCAGCACCTATCGACATATCCCTGTAAGTGCTTTTTCATTCTGTGCCCAGTGGCTACCGGTGGCTCATCCAGTTTTATACGCCAGACTCTCCGGAGACGAAAACACAGAATGTCTATTGTCGCGCTTTATTTATCGCACAACGTTTGATTCAATCCATGCGTCCAAATCTGCTTGGCGATAACGAATTCGGCTGCCCCATTTTACATATGGGATTGCATGTCTGCCGTAATGGCGCCATGTATTTAATGTGCCAACGGTCGTCCCAAGATATGCGGCTGCCTCGGCCTGGGTCATTAAAACAGTTTTAAAAATACTGCCATTCATAACTTTTCCTTTCGTTATGTAATGACAGTAAATAAAATTTAACTAAAAATAAATTTTTATGATTTGCAGCTAGCTGCAATTTTTGTTGTGCAATGCATCAAAAATATATTTTTCAAGGGTTTTATCCGATAGCTTGAACGCTTTCCCGGTATTTTGCTCATACTCATGTTTGACGCGCGCCATTGTGGCCCCCAGATTGATTTTATCGGCATCTGCAGCCTTTAACCCAAGTTTTTTTACAATGTCAAAAATGTTTGCCTTGACATCTTTTGTTAGATTGGCCCTTGTGATGGCGCCCTTGCGTCTGGATTGGCGGTTGTTGAACAATGCTGCATACATGTTTACTTGATTTGTTGCATCAACGATATTAAATAATTGCGCCACGTTCAGATTGAAAAATTCATTGCATTCAAAAGTGTGTACCCGTGTCACCAATTTCTCAAACAGGATTAATAGGGACATAAATGTCATCGCAACAACAAATTTATTAATAATTTCGGGTTGTGGTTCCTGTTTGGTATAGAATTGTTGCCAGTTAACATCGCCCTTGGCCAGTTGGGACAAAAGCCCGCCCAAGTCATTGTTCTTTATCGGCTTGCCAGATGATATCATGTGCCATTTATTATCGATTTTCCATACATGACAATAATCAAAGGTCAAGTTGATGTATTCATGAATTTTGGCAATAGTGTGGCCCAGTTCTGTTGGATTGATATATTTATACTGTGGGGGCATCAATTTGATGTCTCGCAGTAATTCACAAACTAATTTACCATACTGTGCCTTGAAATGTTTGGCGGTTATTTCGATGACAGTATCATCGATTTTTTGTTCTTGTACTGGTAAAATATACGGCAAATAAGTTAGTAGCTTTTCATTCATATCAATGTCCTTTGATATAAACAGCGTATTTAAAAAATGCCGGAAATGCAAGGATTTTGCTCAATGACGTTTTGTGCCCAGGGTAGCAAATAGGTAGCAAAAGAAAAATCAAAGAAAAAGGGTTCCGGCTGGAACCCTTGGAATTACTGGCTCGGGCAGTTGGACTCGAACCAACGACATACGGATTAACAGTCCGTTGTTCTACCGACTGAACTATGCCCGAATAACGAGGCATATAATATACTGAAAATCCGCACAAGTCAAGGACTTTGTGAAGATTTTTTATCTACCCTAGTAATCCGCCTTTTCGGGCAAAAAACGGCTTCGTGTAAACCACGTGTAAAACGTAAAAATCAAGACAAAAATATTTGACTGTTTTTGCTAATACACCCTATTGGTGAAATCAGCGGAAATTTTGCCCGATTAGAGAAGTGACATTGGAAACCAGTTTGGTTCAATGAGAACCGAACAAAGGAGTCCGATATGGAAATACAAAAATTATTAACAACCAAAGAGCTTGCTAAATACCTGGGTATCGGTGAGTCAACACTTTTGCAATATAGGTTTGATGGCACAGGACCAGCATATATCAAGTTGGGCCACCTGGTCCGGTACAGAATATCCGATGTAGAGGCCTGGTTAGCAAAAAGAACAGAACAAGCAGAGAAATAGTCTTATTCGCTGGACTTGTGGTTTTTATTCGGTATGTGTTGTGTAGCAAAAATGTAAACAAGAGGTAAAACATGCGAGTAATCTGGCAGTGTACCAAGAAACAATTTAAAGAGGGTTGGCTTAAAACTTTGGTCAACACGCATAATATGCAAATTACAGATGGAACAATCCCTGGACTGTATTTGAGGTATTATGCCGGTACAAACAGGATCAGTTTTTATCTGGCCTACCGCAGTGCAATGACGAGAAAGCATCGCAACATCCTTGTTGGAAAATACAGCGATTTCAAATTGGAAGAAATAAAAGACAGAGCAATCAAGATCCGACAGATGCTGGCCACCGGAATAGATCCAATCGAAGAACAGGTAAAACAGAAAAAGAAAAAAGAAGAAGAACTGGCGACACGAGTAACTGTGGATCAAGTATTTGAAGAATATATGGAAAAGTATTCCAAGATTTACAAAAAACCAAGTACCCAGTATTCAGACGGCAAAGAATATAAAGGTTATATACAACCAAGGTTCGGCAGCATGTACATAAGAGATATTGAAGAAAAACATATTGTGGATGCGTACACCGAATGGGCCAAAGCAACATCGTTTTCAACAGCCAACAAAACCCTATCGTTATTTTCAAGTATGTGGGATTGGTCCGAAACTTATAAGTACGTGCCAAGGGATTGCAATCCATGCCGACACGTTAAAAAAGGCTCCAATGAAAAATTCAAAGCAACGGTGTTGGACATAGATGGATACAGAAGATTATTCAAAGCCCTGGACGATGGGATGAACCACCCAGGAAAACACGCAAGAATGTTTCGCGCGTTAAAACTGCTGGCATTAACCGGATGCCGTTGTTCCGAAATCACAGATCTGGAACTTGACGAGGTCGCACTGGAAGAAAAACGCATCCATTTAAAAGACAGTAAAACAGGTGCCAGAGATATAAAACTGTCAGATGCGGCAGTGGCGGAATTAGAGATAGCGATCAAAGAGGCAAAGAAAGCAAAAAGCGACAAATATGTCTTCCCTGGCGTACTTGATAAAACCAAGCCGATATCAAACGTAACAAAGCCATTTAATTGGGCATTAGAGCAAGCAGGACTGCCACACATGCGAATCCACGATCTGCGACATTCATTCATCACTATGGGGGCCAACCTGGGCGAAAATATGAACGCAATGAAAGATGCTGCAGGACACACCAAACTAACCACTACGGAAATGTACACGCATGCAGCAGATAAAAACACATTTGCAGCG
>JAFXFG010000024.1 GCA_017520675.1 Alphaproteobacteria bacterium | reverse complement strand
TTTTTTTCGATTCGGTATTAACAAATTCTGCATATGCACGAATTAGTTTCGTTTATACGAAAAACCTGTTAAAACCGTGATAAAGTTGAGATTTTTTACCTCCTTTTTTACTTCCTTGTTTTTTATTGTAGAAAATTTATTGTTGCTCGCGCAAGGGAAAAAAAACTGTTTTTTAGGTTGACAGTTTTTTTGATTTTTTCACAATGTTATGCAACTGTTGTACTGCCCTTTGTTTGTGCGTTTTTACGCAATTTTTCTGAGAGTTTTTTTGTGTAAAATTATTTTTATATGGATTTTTTGCTGTCCCTGCGGGGCAATGGATACCCGCCTGTGCGGGTATGATGAATGTGTGAGTGAGGGTGCGAAAAGTTACACCGATGACAAAGAGCTGAAAAAATATAATTTTTGTGGGGTGTGAAAATTTCACAAAAATATGTCCCTGCGGGGCAATGGATACCCGCCTGCGCGGGTATGACGAGAGTGTATGCGGGACGCAATGTGCGGGTATGACGAGAGTGTATGCGGGGGTCGATGGGCGGGAATGACGATAAGAGAAAGTGTGTGTGCGATAATGTTTTAGATGTCCCTGCGGGGCAATGGATACCCGCCTGCGCGGGTATGACGAGAGTGTGTGCGGGGGCCGATGTGCGGGTATGACGAGTGTGTGGGGATGGGACGCGATGTGCGTGTATGACGAAGAGCATAAGTGTAGGGGGCGAAGAATGCGCCCCCTAAACAAATATATCGTTTACAAGATGATTACTGTGCAGCCGGTTAACCTGCGTTTTCATTACTATCTTTTTCATAATAACATATTCCGCCTTCGTAGTAGCCACCCAGAATAGTTTCGCACTGATTCTTATACCATGCGTCGGTAAAGATGCACTCGTCACGTGCGGCGTCATACGTCGCGACTTTTTCTTCTTCGCCACTGTTATATGATTCACAACGAACCATTTTGGTATTTTCAATGCATGCCCCTGGGCCCTTACCTACTTCGCTGCCATCTGGTGTGCGACCATAAACGTTGCTGTAGAATGCGGCCAGTGTTTTTAACTGACTGAAAGTGTCTTGATCGTATTGGGTTGTATACCAATAGCCATTCAGTTCTTCACAGGTTGTTTCCAGCATTTCATACAACTGTTCCTTGGTGTCATCAATAATTGCCTGTACTGAGCGCTTGGTGTCAGGTGGCAATGCAGAGTAATTGTTGTATGTGGCTGTTGGATCTTTGCACCTATCAACCGCATATTCTTTGACCAAAACTTCAAAATCTGTCTGATATTCGCCGTTAGATACCCCACCCTGAGTAACAGTGGCATTTGTTTCCTCTGGAACAGGTGGTTGATTGGCAGCGGCACGATTTACAGCAACCCTTGATTTCTCAGACCCCTGTCCATCACCCTTGGTTGTTGTGGAGCTTATTTGACGGCAATTCCATGGAAAACCTTTGTCGCCAGATGATGGGGTGCATAAATCAGTTACATATTTTTGGACTGCGTCTGCACAACCCTCAGCCACGCGGATATTGTCAACTGTGTCAACAAAATTTAACAAAGCAGCCAAGCCACAACGTTGGCTGTTTTTAATATGACCATTACCATCAAATTCACATTTTGTATCGTTTGGTGCGTATAGCATAGCACATGCCACAACCTTTTCTTGACACATGGCACGCGATGTATATGCGGCAATTGCACCAGTTGCCTGGGATTCAGTAGTATCAAATGCCTTTAATGCGCCGGTTTGAGTATCATAACAATCTGCCATGGTGCTGACACAGGACATACGGACTTCTTCTAACTTTTCGTCTTGCGCCTGAGAAATTTCAATCAAGGCAGTACGTTTGAATTCAGTCCATACTGTGTCTGCAATACTACGACAGGAATCAAGCGCACTTGTCGCAAACATTTTGCGTTCGTCCAAGAACGTGTTAAATTCGGGGTTTTGTGTCAAAATATCGGCGCCACCAACACCATCAAGTGTTATTAAATTCTCCATCTGGAATAAACGCGCGGAATATATTGGTTCGCCCGTAGACAGATTAACGTAGGCACCGCTGTAATCCAAGCAACGTTCATAGTTCGGACCACAGGCAACATCTGTCTTAATCGCATTGCTAACCTTGGTCAAACATTCATTAACGTCCGCAGAATTGTGCGCACGATATTCTTCCAGACGGGCATCGCGCAAGACTTTTTCCGCCTGACGCACAGCCTGTTTTACCTGCTCGCGCTTTTTATCAACATTCTTTTCGTACATATTGCAGTCTTGGGCAATCATAATGCCATAGGCGCTGGTTGCCATATTTAACATCGCTTGATTTTCACAAGAATCGGAAATAATCGCAACACACTGCTTGTTAGAGGTGTTAAATAGCGCCTGCCCTTCTAATGCAGTCATATCAATAGCAGAAGCGCTACTGCTAAACAAACTGCCCCCACTGTCGCCACCGCCCCAGATATCATCAATACTGGTAGAAAAATCAATATCCATTATTCCCATTGAAATACTGGTGTTTTGTGCCGGGGTTTGCAGTTTTGTTGTCTTACCGCTTAATAAATCGCCAATTGAATTTAACAATGATTGCGCCCCACTGACGTCTGTTTTAATTGCGGCTTCGCCAGCGGTGGCACTGTACATCGCACTAACCTCAGCCGCGGTTTTATCAACAGCATTTAAATTATTGTCTTCGAATTGTTGTAATAAAACCTTGGCCTGGTCAAGCGCATCTTCGGTATCGCGAAAACCCCTGAACTTTTCACTGCAATAACATCTGCGAAAGGTGTCGTTCGCATTCGCACAAAACTGATCCATACAGGTGGCATACGATTCGCGACACGCCGCATAACCACCACCAATCTTGGAAATATCATTGAACACAGCCGTTGCACGCGCAGTTGATGCAGCACGCGATAAGCCTGTATTGGAAACACGCTTGGCACTGCGGACATTGGTTGCGCCACCAAACGGACGTACCACCGCGCGTGATATCGCGGTCATCGCAGAACGCGGTGCAGTAATAGCAGAACGATTCGTTAAACCAATTACAGACTGACGCGCAACACTGCGGGGCATCCCAGTAGCACTATCGGCACCACGACCGACAATAACCTTTTTATGTTGGCTAGCCATACGCGATGCTGTACCGTCGGTACGCGCCCTGTCGCCAGAGGCACGACTGATCACACGCGATGCAGCGCGCGATGTACGCGCACCAGATTCAGATGCCACAGAACGCGGATTTTCCGCCGCAGTCGCGCCATATGCCCATAAAGTGGCCATCAGCGCCATAGAAAAACGACAAAGTTTATTAAAAGATTTCTTCACTTTCGACTCTCTCTTTTTCGCATTTTACCATTTTTTGTACACTTGAATCAATACTTAATTTGAATCAAATTGCATTTTTTCAACGTCCGCTATTCCAATAAGCCCCATATTCAATCCCCAAAACGCAGAATATGCACCATAAGCCATATCATAAGTCTTGTACGAATCTGGCGCAGACTGGTGCACTGCCGCGTCCATATATCCCATCGCCAGTCCTAATAGACGAATAGACATTTCTAATAAATCCGAATTTGCCGGAACAATGCGCGTCAGCAACTGGGCACGCATATCGGAAACCATCTGATGCAGATTGCTGTCGGGTGGGGTTGCCCCCTCAATCGCGAGCAAATTCATTATGCCAATCGTTAGGTCTTGGTCAGACGACAAGTCCAGCGGATTTGCCTTTTTCGCAATATCCGCCTGCTCTATTTTTTGTTGAATATGTTTAGTGTTCTTTTGTGCCATTTTAACTAAAATCCGCAACCTGTTGTCTGTCTGGTTATCAGCCAGAATATTATCGTCGCCAATATCAAAAATGATAATGGAACCGCAACCTTTTGAAAGGCAAACTGCGCATGCCCACCATTTTTGCGCTTAATCGATACATACCAACGCGCACCAAAATAAAATGATACTGTGCCAACAATAATGCCAAGCAAGAATTTATCAATGCCCCATAAAGTATTCACACCAAAATATACATCAGGCAATAAATACACTAATCCCAGCAGACTATAATAGCCAATAAAAGGAACAAAAATCTGCCAAAATAAATTTGTTACACCGCGGCGCTTTAACCAGCCGGCAGTCCAGAAAAATAGCGACAAAGTTAATCCACCCGCCCAAATCCCAGTTATTACATCATCAACACCCAACAGACGCGCGCCCTCTAGCCCAGCGCCAACAGCAACCGTACATACCGGACAAACCGCATTTGCCGCGGAAATTGCAGAAATCGTGGTGATAAATGCCAATAGAATTTTGTTCATATTCCTTTTCCTTTACCTTAGTTTGTTTAATCGTACAAAAAAAACTGCGTGCGGGTCAATATGATTTTATCTTTTTTTGTTGATAATATGTCCCTGCGGGGCAATGGATTCCCGCCTGCGCGGGTATGACGAAGAGAGAGTGTGCGAGGGGGCGATGCGCGGGTATGACAACACTTCGTTAAAACTTCGTGTTGCAGGCGGGTTTTGTTAAAAGTTCGGGGTGTGGGTGGTTTTGTTTTTCTTTGTTTTAACAATTTTTTTGTAAAAAAAATTGTCATTCCATGGCTTGACCATGGAACCTAGGTTATGCTGATTTAAAAAAGGAATACACCTGGGTCCTGTGGTCAAGCCACAGGATGACAAAAATATGTCCCTGCGGGGCAATGGATTCCCGCCTGCGCGGGTATGACGAATGTGTGAATGGGGGCAGATGCGCGGGAATGACGATGAACGAGGGTGTGAGAAGTGTCAAAGATTAACACGATTTTATTACACCACGCATATGAGCAGAACGAGCGCGCGTATTATTTGATAATTCGTCTGCGTCTGGTAATGCGGTTTTAATCAAACTAAATGGCGCAGGTTGCAAAATTGGCAAACGTGGATCACCAAGCGGAGTCGTCCATTCACGAAACTTATTTTTTACAATTCTGTCCTCTAATGAATGAAATGTTACACAAATGCATTTGCCATCACACGATAGTAAATCTGGCACCGCAGACAAGGCGCGTTGAAGTTCGCCCATCTCGTCATTTATGGCGATTCGTAAGGCCTGAAATACAGGCGCAACATCCTTGATATTATGGATTAAGTTTCGCAGTTCAAATGTTGTTTTTGGCTGATTTTCTTTTAAAACGCGCGCCAAGATGCCCGCCCGATTAACATCACCATAATCACGCAAAATCTGCGCCAGGGTATTAACATCACTGTTGTTAATTAATTCAGCCGCTGTCATACCACTGACTGACATACGCATATCTAGTGGCGCATCCGAACGAAACGAAAAACCACGCTCTGGATTATCAATTTGCATAGACGAAATCCCTAAATCAAACACAATCGCATCAACAGTTTCATCTAATTCTGATATATGAGAAAAGGTTTTGGGAATAAAACGAAACTTATCACCGTATTTTGCGGCAATATGTTCCACATCTGGTAAAACATTTGGGTCCCTGTCAAAGGCAATAACATTCGCACCACGCGATAAAAATGCACGAGTATAACCACCAGCACCAAAGGTGCAATCAACAATCGTCTTGTTTTGAATATCACCAAGCGCAGTTAATACTGCACTTAATAATACAGGAATATGTTTTTGTTCTGTCGTCATTTTATTCAATTTCCACTTTTAGACCAAGCGCAGTTAAATCCGCAATTGTTGTCGCGCCAAGTTCAACCCCGCCGGGTAAAGCAACCGTTGCAACCTTGTCTGCGCCATGTAAAACAAGTTCAACACGCGTATAGCCACGCGGTAATGAAATAATTGCTTTTTTTACATCTTGCAATACCATTCTGTCGCGGATATTCATTGTTATTTTCTTGGCAATTTTGGCAACCCATTGCGATAACGGTGTAATAGAATCAACAAATATTGACACCCTGTCATCACGATTAGATGTCTTGCCCGAGATAATAACAAAATTCTCGTTCGCAAGAATTTGCGCAAATTCAATCGCTGAATCACCAAACGCAACCGCATCAATGTTACCAAAACTGTCTGAGGCATTTATTGTTATCATTTCTTTGCCGGTCTTGGTACGACGACGACCAAAAGAATTAACAATCGCGGCAATCTGTACCGACTTGCGATCGCCCAGCGCCTCTAAACCAGCGCTGGTCGCCAAATTAGCACGCTGAATCAAATGCTTGTACTGGTCCAGTGGGTGCGCAGATATATAAAATCCCAGCGCAGATAATTCGTTTTCTAATCTTTGCCCGAATGTCCAAGGTTCTGTCTTGGGCAAATTCTTACCAAGTCTGTCTTCTTGGACATCATCTTCGATAGTGTTCGCAAACAAAGAAAGCATATTTGCACCATCTTTGGACTTAGCCGCATAAGTCAATATAGCGTCCGCATTCATATAAATTGCCGCGCGATTTGGTTCCAAGGAATCCAGCACACCGGTTTTTGCAAAGGCTTCGAGTATACGCTTGTTCATAATATGCGCACAACGCTTTGCAAAATCTGTTAAATTCTTGAAGTGTCCGTTCGCGTTCCGCTCTGCTACAATTGCATCAGTAGCAACCGTTCCAACACCCTTTAATGCCGCTAAACCATATATTATTTTGCCATCTTTGACCGTAAACAAGGATTCACTTTGATTTATATCAGGCGCAACAATTTGAATACCAAAGTTTGTCTTGGCATCATCAACAAATATCGCCAATTGATCTGTGTCATTTAAATTACTGGACATAGATGCAGCCAAAAATTCTGGGGTATAGTTCGCCTTTAAATACGCACATTGGTTCGCAACAATGGAATACGCAATTGCGTGTGATTTATTAAATGCGTATTTTGCAAAGTCTTTAAACTTCTCCCACAGGTTCTTTGCCGTATCCCTGTCAAGAGTACCCTCTTTCTCGCAACCTTCGTAGAATTTACCCTCTAATTCATCCAACATGGCGATAATCTTTTTACCCATCGCCTTGCGCACGTTGTCAGATTGACCGCGGGTAAATCCAGCCAGCGCACGCGTTAGTTGCATAACCTGCTCTTGATAAACAATGATACCGTATGTTTCTTTTAATATAGGCTCTGCCTTTGGATGAACATATTCGATTTCTTCTTCGCCATGCATACGGGCGATAAACTGCGGAATAAAAGCAATTGGCCCAGGGCGATTTAATGCGTTTAATGCAGATATTTCCAAAAAGCTGGTTGGATGCATCTTGCGCAGTGTCTGTTGTACAAATGGGGCATCAAATTGGAATATGCCTTCGGTTAATCCCTGTTGCCATAACTTCATTGTTTTGGGGTCGTCTGTTGGTATTTGGTCTAAATCAACATTTATACCACGCGTCTGTTGAATCAAACGTGTTGCATACTTTAACACAACCAATGTTTCAAGCCCCAAGAAGTCGAACTTAATCAATCCTGATTTTTCAAGGTACTTTCCATCATATTGGCATGACGGTAACGGGTTGGCCGGATCACGATAAACGGGTGCAATCTTGGTCGTTGGACGGTCGCCAATAACAACACCACAGGCATGCTGTCCCAGATTTCGTAGAGAACCCTCTAAATCTTCGGCAATTGTTACGACTTTGTTAAGGTCTTCATCATTGTTTAATATATCTTGAATTTCAACAGACATATCAACCGCATCTTTTAGCGTCTTTGCATCTTGGGGAATTAATTTTGATAACCTGTCCGATTTAGAATACGGCATACCGTATACACGTCCAATATCACGAATTGCACCGCGTGCTTGCAGACTGCCAAATGTAATGATACGACAAACCGAGTCGTGTCCGTATTTATCACAGACGTATGCCAAGACACGCTCGATACCGGTTGGCTCAAAGTCAACATCAAAGTCCGGCATAGATATACGATCTGGATTCAGAAAACGTTCAAACAGCAACCCGTACTTTAATGGGTCTACATTTGTAATACCCAGCGCCCACGCAACAATCGAACCAGCACCAGAACCACGCCCCGGGCCAGTTAAAACATCGTTGTTTCGGCACCAGTCAATATAATCTGCAACAATCAAGAAATACCCAGGGAACCCCATACCAATAATAACACCAAGTTCAAATTCAGCCTGTTCATAATATGGGGCGGTATCTGTAATCCCATGCTGTTCCAAGCGACGCTTTAGGCCATCCATGGTATTGTCGCGTAACATTTGACACTCGGTTTCTAAATCATCACCAAAACGCGGCAACAGTGGCTTTTCATGAACATTTACCATAAAGCCACAACGTTGCGCAATAACGACAGTGTTTTCAATCGCCTCTGGCAAATCTGAGAAAATTTCTGCCATCTGTTCATAAGACTTAAAAAACTGTTCCGACGATTTTCGGGGACGTTCTGGGTCGATAACCTTGGTCTGCCCCAAGACACAACTTAACGCATCTGCGGCCTCGTAATCTGTATCAGATGCAAAACAAACATCGTTGGTTGCAACAATTGGTATGTTTAATTCGCGCGCGATTGATAAAAACACAGGCTCCGTCTTGATTTCTTCTTCAAAACCATGACGCTGGATTTCTATGTAAAAACGATTACCAAAAATTTCTAATAGATGTTTTGCGTGTGTTCGGGCTAAATCTTCTTGGTTATTTAGTATCGCTGTACCAATTGGCCCCAAATGTGCGCCAGATAAACATATTAAGCCTGTGCTGTGCTGAGTCAATTCGTCCCATGTTATATACGGCCCCAGATGGTGATTTTCGGTGCGCATATACATTATTCGATTCAATTCGCATAAATTTAAATAACCTGTATGATTTTGCGCCAACAATACAACCTTGGACAAAGTGCCAGCCCGTAAAATCTTGGGGTCTGCATTGTGATGATTAAGAGTTATCTCTATCCCGATAATCGGTTGCAATTTATTCGACGGCATTACATCTGAAAACTCAGCACAGCCAGACATCAAATTCGTATCAGTCAAGGCACACGCAGACATACCAGCCTCAGCACATAATTTTGGAATCATCTTGATAGTTAGTGTACTGGACCCAACAGAAAACCTAGAGTGTGTACGAAGATGAATAAATTGCTGCATATCCCCTTTCCTTTATCGTTAAACATTCAGCAAAAAGTTATCAATTGAAAATATGTGGTATAAACTGCACCAATGATTAGTGCAGTTTTCCACAACAATGCTTGAATTTCTGTCCAGAGCCACATGGACACAACGCATTACGACGCGCATCCATACCGGCCGCCTGATTCAGGCCTGCATCGTGTTTTGCATGCTCAGCAGCCGTCGCGGCGACATTTTCACGCGTTAATTCCATACGACTGATGTAGGACACAGACATAATCTTAAAATTATTAATAGTATTTTTGAATAAATCCAAGGCTTCGCGCTTGTATTCATATAATGGATTCTTTTGGGCATAGCCACGCAGACCAATTGCACTTTGCAGATAATCCATCTGTTGTAAATGCTTTTTCCAGACCGAATCCAGTGCGCCCAACATCATCTGACGCGATGCCATTTGCATTAATTCTGGACCGTATTTTGTTGCCTGCGCTTCATATCTGCGTAGTGCAAGATTTTGCAGCACTTCAAATGCCTTGCGTTCTGTTATCTGTTCGTCGGTCTTCCATTTTTCGATATCAGTAATATCCATCGCAAATACGCGCAACATCGCATTGTGAATTCCAGTCAAATTCCAATCCGCAGGTATTGCTTTTTCAGGAATACTGTTTTCACAGATGATTTCTACGACATCGCCAATCATTTCCTTGGCCAAGCCCGACAAATCTTCGGAAACCATCAAATCATTGCGCTGTTTATAGATAACTGTGCGCTGTTCATTCATAACATTGTCATATTTAAGCAATTCTTTGCGCGCTTCGAAATAACGGGCTTCGACACGTTTTTGCGCCTTTTCCAGCGCCTTGGTAATCCAAGGGTGAGTTATTGCTTCGCCCGATTTTAACCCAAGCGTTGTCAGCATACCCTGCAGACGCGCAGCACCGAAAATACGCATCAAATCATCGTCCAGCGCAAGGAAGAATTTAGAATCCCCTGGGTCCCCTTGACGACCAGAACGACCGCGTAACTGATTATCAATACGGCGGGATTCGTGGCGCTCGGTACCAATTACATACAAACCACCCGCCGCCAATACCTGCTTTTTATTGGCTTCGATTGTTGCATAGATTTCTTTCTTTTTTTCTTCGAAATCTGATGCATCACAATCCAGTGCAGCAATTAGTTCTTCGGCATTACCGCCTAATTTAATATCTGTACCACGACCCGCCATATTTGTCGCAATTGTAACAGCACCTGGGGCACCAGCCTGTGCAACAATTTTCGCCTCGGACTGATGGTGTTTCGCATTTAATACCGCAGGTTCAATTCCCAGTTTTTTGCGAACAATCGCAGCCAATTCTTCGGATTTTTCAATCGATACTGTACCAACCAAGACAGGCTGTTTGCGGGACACGCAATCGGAAATTTGCTTTAGAATCGCGTCGTATTTCTCTTCTTTGTTCAGATAGATTTCATCATGATGGTCAACACGCGCAACCGGTCTGTTTGTCGGGATTGAAACAACGCGCAATTTATAGATTTCTTCAAATTCTGCCGCTTCGGTCATTGCGGTACCCGTCATACCTGATAATGTTGGATACAGACGGAACAGATTCTGGTACGAAATACTGGAAACAGTTTGGTTTTCTGGCTGAACACGAACGTGTTCTTTGGCCTCAATCGCTTGATGTAGCCCCTTGCCAAATCTGCGACCAGACATAACACGACCGGTAAATTCGTCTACTATTAAAATCTCGCCATTACGAACAACATAATTCACATTCTTTTGATACAGATGGTGCGCCAACAAAGACTGTTGAATATGCATAACCAAGGCCGCATTTTCAGATGCATACAGGTTGTCGCCAACCAATAAGCCAGCCTCTTTTAATAAACGCGTTGCGTTGTCTGCGCCAGCTTCCGTCAAGACAACATGTCTGTCTTTTTCGTCTTTTTTAAAGTCGCCTTCGCCAAATTGTGCCACGACAGCGTCAACCTTGGCATAAAGTTCACTGGTGTCCTCGGCAGGACCAGAGATAATTAATGGTGTGCGCGCTTCGTCAATTAAAATGCTGTCCACTTCGTCAACAATCGCGTAAAAGAACGGACGCAAAACCTGTTGTTCCTTGGTAAATTTCATATTGTCGCGCAAATAATCAAATCCCAGTTCAGAATTCGTAACATATGTTATATCACAGGCATATGCCGCACGCCTTTCTTCGTCGGTCATATCGTGCTGAATGATACCAACCGTCAACCCCAAGAATTTATAAACTTCGCCCATCCAAGACGCATCGCGTGATGCCAGATAATCATTAACAGTTATCAAATGAGCACCTTTGCCATGCAACGCCTTTAGATACATCGCCAAAGTCGCAACAAGGGTTTTTCCTTCACCAGTCTTCATTTCGGCAATTTGACCGTTCGTCAAAACCATACCACCAATCATCTGGACGTTAAAATGTCGCAGACCGATGGTGCGAATAGAAGCCTCGCGTACAAGGGCAAAGGCATCGGGCAAAATGTCTTTTTCTTTGTCGCCCGCCGCCAAACGCGCACGCAACACAACAGTCTGTTCGCGTAATTCGTCGTCGGTCATTGCGTGATATTTTGGTTCCAAGTCATTTATCAAGGACACCGTTTTATCATAATTCTTTACAATTCTGTCGTTCGCAGAGCCTAATAATTTTGTAATAACGTTCTTAATCATACCTTTTTTCCTTATTTTATCACGCAATATATAGCAATTTTGCAATCTTGGGTCAAGACTCTTTATGATATAGTGTCTTTGTTCCCATTGCGCAAGTATAATTTTTTATTTTTTTTCAAAAAAACTTATCTGAAATCGAAAAAAATGTGATATATTAATACCGAGAAACAAACAATGACGCAACTGTGGAGAGAAATTTATTATGCGTGAGCCGATAGAAACACTGAAAACATCTGATATTACCAGCGAAACATATACCATTGCACCAACACAACTGGAATATATCGCCAGATTGTTTGGAAACACTGTTGCAGACCAAATGAATATGCGTACTTTTGCCCCAAAAATTCGTAATATCGCAGAACAAGCATTGCGCTATGCACTGAATTCCGCACGAACAATGGGCGAAAAGAAATAGGTTTTATTTCTGTGTCTTAATAGATAATATATCACTGCATTTTAGGTATTCTGGGGCGGTTTTGGATAGTTGCCCTTGGGCGCGCCTGGCATAGTCGTGCGCCATATCCGTTTTCCCCAACATATTATAATATTCGGCAAATGCCCAATCTTGCAGTCCTGAATCGTGGTCTGCATAGGCGCGCGCAAGCACCCAATACGCCAATGGCGCAGGCGCAGTCAACAATGACCGCTTAGCCAATTCAATCGCACGCGCGTTATCCCCATCCCTGTTTCGCGCAGTTAAAACCAGTGCCAGAGCTGTTTCAATCTGGGGGGCTGATTCATTCAATAAACTAAGTGATTTTTCATAGGCAGATACACTGGCATCATAATTGCCAGACTGGTATTCTATATCACCAAGTAATTCATAAAAATATGGATTATTTGCGTGGCGCGATATTAATGTTCGGGTACCAGTTGCCGCGGTATCTAGGTTGCCAGAACGCATATTCGCAATGGCGCGCGCATATAAACCCGCATCGGATTTATCTGAATATGGGTACTTTTCAAAAACACGTGATGTTGGTTCAAGATAGCCGATTAACTTTGCGCGAACACGTTCGTATTCTGATGCGTGTTGCGATGTTTCGTCTGATGATGGGGGGGTATAATCTGATAACTGCGCAATCTGTGTTTTGATGTTATTTAACCGCTCGCTGGTCAGTGGGTGATTTATGCGGTTTGGGTTTATTTTACTTTCCAGTGCGCCCGACATATCACGCATTTGTTCCAAAACCGTTACAAAGCCGTTTACATCTGTGCCAGACTGTGCCATTAGCGATAATCCCATATTATCTGCAATACGCTCTTCATCACGCGTAAACGCCAGCATAGACTGTTGCGCCACACCAGACGAGCCAGCCATTATACCAGCACCCAGGGTTGGATTGCCGCCTGCGACCATTAACCCAACACCAAGCGCCTGAATTAACATTGTACGCGTAGCCTCGGCCGAGATGCGATTAGACATCTGTGATATATGCCCACCCAGGACGTGTCCCAGTTCGTGTGCAACAACCGCTTGAAATGCAGCCGGCGTTCGTATTTGTGTCAATAATCCTGTATTAACAAACACATCTTGACCGCCGCGAACAAAAGCATTAAAGTCGTCGTCTCGAACTATATATATGCGTAAATGATTATCTGAAATCTGGGCAGTGCGCGATAAGGGCAAGACCAGTTCACGCAGTAGACTCTCGGTTTCTGTGTCGTTTATCAAGGTTGCACCAAACGACGAAACAGGAATTAATAAACTTAATAAAAGCACAAGTTTTTTAAACACCAAGATTAACCCCGCAATCAAATATAGTCATCAAATCATTTGACCAATCGTCTATATCATTATCACGCGCGGCACGCGATGCCAATTTGAATAAATCCCGATGCGCACGATAATCTACAAAATTATAATGCAACCAGCCACTTTGTCGTGTCCCTAGCAATTCACCAACACCGCGCATCATCAAATCTTGTTCTGCAATTTCAAAACCGTCTTCGGTTTCGCACAAAATGTCCAGACGCTGCAGCCCCTCTTCACGAACACGCGCGCCAAATAACAAAATACAATACGACTGCGCATCACCACGACCAACACGACCGCGCAACTGATGCAAGGCAGCTAAACCAAAACATTCGGCATTTTCAATTACAATTATCGTTGCGCGCGGGACATCAATTCCAACCTCAATCACTGTGGTGGCAACCAGAATCTGCATATCAGAATTATTGTCTGCAAATTCTGACATCACTTTGTCGCGCGCCACCTTGTCCATTTGACCATGCACTAAGCCAACATTCTTGAAGTATTCTGATAGGTGCTTATGCCGTTCTTCAACCGCGGTCGTGCCAATATCGTTTTCAGATTCTTCGACCAAAGGACAGACCCAGAATACTTTTGCGCCTGCGGCAATTTGTACCGATATACGCGCAACCAGTTCGGATATGCGCGCGACAGGCAACTTGCTGGTCTTTATCGGTTTGCGCCCAGCAGGCTTTTCATTAATAATGGAAACATCCATATCGCCATAGACCGTCATTGATAAAGTTCGTGGAATTGGGGTTGCAGACAATGATAATAAATCTGGATTCGTTCCCTTGGCACGCAATTGTTCGCGTTGCGAAACGCCAAATCTGTGCTGTTCATCAATAATTACAAGGCCTAAGTCTTTGTATTCTACATCAGCAGAAAATAATGCGTGCGTGCCAATAACAATGCGTGTACGACCAGAACGCAGGGAAATTAACTTCTCGGTCCGCGCACGCCCTTTGTCGCGACCAGTTAAAACATCACACACAATTCCCATTTTATCGCACATCGGTTTTAGTTTTGCATAATGCTGCTGCGCCAAGGTATCTGTTGGTGCCAGGAAAGCAGTTTGTGCACCACTTTCTGCCATACGGACAGCCGCAGCAAGCGCGACAATGGTTTTACCACTGCCCACATCGCCTTGGACAAGGCGCATCATAGGGATATCTTTGCGCATATCTGCAAAAATTTCTGCACAGGTTCGACGCTGGGCCCCGGTCATTTCAAACGGTAATATAGATTCAAACCGCGACATTAAATCGTATTTCTGGGGTCGTGGCGAGCGACGATTACGCTCATCCATACGATTGCGACGACTGATTACAATCGCGCATTGGTGCGCGTATAATTCACAATATGCCAGTTTTGCCATATAGGTTGAATTTGGTGCTAAATCTGCGTCTGATTCAGGATAATGAATATGGCGAAGCGCATCAAAAAATTCCAATATTCTTTCGTCTGTTTCATCGGCAATACGTTCTGGCATTGTTGCAAAAATCTGGTCGCGAATATTCGAAAAGACTTTTTGAGTCAACCCTTCGCCCGATGGATATATTGCCTGTGCACGCGGAATCTTGGACGCGTTGCGCATTTCTTCGATAAATTCCGGATGATTTATTGTTGGACGAGATGTCTTTTCTAATCGTCCTGATACCAAGCGCCACTGTCCCACCGGCATTTTATTTAACCAATAATCTAAATAACTGGAATTAAAAAATTGCACCAGAACACGATTGCCCATCTTGTCATCGCAAATTATCTGGGTCGGGCGACGACGACCACGAAAGCAACCGCCCTTTTTATGCGACTTGATTAACAGCGGGACGGTTATTGTGTCGCCACCAGTCGCAGTCGATATGTCGTTCGCAATATCGCGCGAACGAACATAAGACGGACGATGCAACAAAAAATCAATAACCCTGCGACCACCAAGAACATCCATCAGGCGCGCCGCTAAGACCGGCCCTACCCCTTTGATAAATTGCAAATCTGTACTTAAAAAATCCCTGGTGCTTGATTTCATATATTTTGAATTTTATTATTTTTATCAAAATATTCAATAATAAAAATTTAGACTTTATTTTTGTCTGTAAAATTATTAAAATTAATTGAAATATAAAGGCAATTGTAATGATAGAAGAAAATAAAATTGTTTTAACAGGTATTAAGCCAACCGGTATTCCGCATTTTGGAAACTATATTGGTGCTTTTAAACCAACGATTGAATTATCTAAGACTAACAAAACTTTTATGTTTATTGCGGATTTGCATGCATTGAATTCTATTCACAACCCAAAAACAATTCGGGATTATACTTATCAAGCAGCCGCTTTTATGATTGCGCTGGGGACAGATTTGAATAACACTGTTTTGTTCAGACAATCTGATATTCCTGAAATCTATCAATTAAATACATTGCTGATGAACCTGACACCCAAGGGACTGATGAACCGCGCACATTCATACAAGGCAATGGTTGATAAAAACACTGCCGCAGAACTGGACCCTGATGCAGGTGTTAATATGGGACTGTACACTTACCCAATTTTGATGGCTGCTGATATATTATTGTACAATTCTGATGTCGTGCCAGTGGGTGCAGACCAAAAGCAACATGTCGAATTTGCACGCGATATTGCAGGATACTTTAACCATACTTATAAACCCTTGTTCAAATTGCCAGAACCACTAATACGGCAAGAATCAGGTATTGTTCCAGGGTTGGATGGTCGCAAAATGAGTAAATCTTATGATAACACTATTACTCTGCTGGCGCCAGAGGCGGAATTGAAGAAAAAAATTATGCGGATTATTACCGACTCTAAAACACCAGACGAAGCAAAAAATCCTGATGAATCAACTATATTTTTATTGTACAAACACTTTGCAACAGACGCGGAATCCGCGGAATTCGCAGAAATGTTCAAACGCGGTGGTATGGGGTATGGAACTGCAAAACAAATCTTGTTCGACAAGGTTAATGCCGTTCTGGCAGAACCACGCAGAATTTACGAACACCTGATGGCGAACACAGACGAAATTGAAGAAATCTTGGCAAATGGTGCAAAAAAAGCACGCGAAGTCGCAGTCAAGAAAATAGAAGAAATAAAACACGCTATGTTGGGTTAACCTGAAAATAATAGGAGAGAGCAAATGAAAAAAACTTTTATCTGGATCGGCAGTGTTGTTGGCACAGGGGCGGTTATGGCACTGGTATTTATGGCGATTAATCGACCAAGCACACCGCGAACAATTACAGTTAGTGGAGAATGCCTGACATCTGCACCAAAAGACAAGACGGCAATTACCCTGCGGGTTGAGGCGTTGGCAGAAAGCGCACTGGAATCTATGCGCGCTGCAACAACGCAAATGGCAGAAATTACAGAATTCTTGAAAACACAACCTGTCGAAGTTCAGACTACACAATTTAATTCTTATGAAAAGACAGAATGGAATCGCGAAACACAGAAATCTGAAAAACTGGGGATAGAAACAAATATCGCAGTTGAAATTTCTGCAAACAATATCGAAACTATCGAAAAAATTATCGGTCAATTCGCAGGTAAACCAAATGTTTATTCCGAAAATTTGCGTATGTACACCAGTCCTGCGGTCTTGCAGCCAATACAAGAAAAATGCTTAGGCGTAGCGTTGGAAAATGCACGCGAACGCGCAAACGCAATGGTTAGCACTGATAATAAACAGGCAGGAAAACTAATTTCTGTGTCATATGGCGCAACATCAACAGAAGACAACAGACCATATGGTGGGGTTATGCGCACAATGCTTAGCAGTGCCAAGGCAGAATCCTTTGATATGGCCGCCGGCACAATTGTTGCCAAAGATACAGATGTGTCTGTCGTCGTTAATGCGGTCTTTGAAATAAAGTAAAATGAACGAATTAATTGATGAATTTATATTTTTTCTGGGTACGGTAAAAAAATATTCAGAACATACACAGTCTGCATATCAGGCAGATGTATGTGATTTTGCGCATTTCTATGAAAATTACACCAGCGATTATATCGATTTGACCAAACTGCGCGACGCGGATACAGTCTGTTTTCGCGCGTTCTTGGCAGACAGGCAAAGACGCGGTTTGTCGCACAAATCAACAGCACGCGCTTTGTCGTCAATACGGGGTTTTTACAGATTCTTGGAAAATAAATATAAAATTAAAAATGAAGCAATTGGGTTGATTTCTTCGCCAAAGGCAGAGAAAAAAATATCAAAGGCAATCAATCCAATCGATGTCGAAAATATGCAGGGCGCAATTCGTGATATAGACGCAAAAGAACCATGGATCGCCGCGCGCGATTGGGCGCTGGTTATGGTGCTGTTTGGGTGCGGACTGCGAATTTCAGAGGCATTAAGTCTAACCAACCAAGATATTGCAGGACGACCAGAAATACTGCGAATTGTCGGCAAAGGCAATAAAGAAAGACTGATACCTGTGTTGCCTGTTATCTGGCAGGCAGTTGATAAATATGTCAGTCTGCGACCATTTGGAAACCAACCAGATGACAACCTGTTCCGTAGTGTGCGTGGATTGCCTATGTCGCCCAGAATGGCAGAAAAAGTAATTGAAAACCTGCGCAATTATTTGCAATTGCCTGACTATGTTACACCACATGCGTTACGACATACTTTTGCAACATCTTTGCTGTCAAACGGTGCAGATTTGCGCACCTTGCAGGAATTATTGGGACACTCTTCGCTGTCCACCACACAAATATATACCAAGGTAAATATGGCGGATATATCTAATATCTATTCCAATGCGCATCCGCGTGCAAAAAAATAACGATTTGTTATATGTCTTTTTTTGTGGTATAATTATTGTTGATATAAAGGAGATTTTATGACCGACCAAATTCGATATGTTTTTACAAAACTACAAAACTGCCCCTATGGACAACCTGCGGAACAACAAGGGGTTGGTGTGATAGACAAAGAAGGACATCTATCTTTTGAGTTATTATCACCAAAAGTAACAGGACGCGACCCAGAAAATAAAAGTGGGTTCTTTCGTCAAATAGAACTTTTTGTTAATAAACAACTTAAAAAAATTAAGGTTGATGCAAGTTTGTCACCAACGGAATTCTTGAAAAAAATCAACTTTGGTAAACTGTATTCTGGTTTTGATAAAGCAGTAGAAAAACAAATACAAAGAGAAAAAGATTATTGGCGAAATGCACGGATACTGGATGCATATTACGACATTACACAGACGATGTCCAGATTCACACCAGTTGGTATAGAAGCAATGCTGACCGGCAAAAAATACCCATTTGCAACATCAATTCACGATTTCTTGCGCGGGGTGGACAGAACAGAAATACAAGATGCAATTAATGCACTGCCAGCAGATAAACGCAAAGATTTATTGAAGTTTGCACAAGAAGGAAATTTTGATATCCCACATCAAACCTGGAGAGAACATGGATGGCAGAAAATCCATGAAAGCGACGGCTTTGAAACGCGTGCTGTTGATTTAGTGCAGTTTTCTCGTAAAAATCTTTTTAACAGTGAAATGCGCCTTGCGGTTAGCGCTTTGATAGACCGATTGAAGTACGAATACTATAAAAAAACAAACAATATGGATGTATTCTTTACAAAACAAGAATATGCAAAAATTAATAGTATGTCTGATATTGATATCGCAAAAACATATGGAACTGGGGCAACACAATTCTTTGAAAATGCGCTTGTAATCATGCAAAGAATTGAAAAAATCACACAAGAAAAACGTGATATAACGCCATTTATGAAAAAATTATTGGAAAGAAGTAAGCCGGAATATTATTGTAATCAAGATATTATAAGACTGTTCTATAACACTATAAAAAACAACCACAACAAGTTTAAAAAGAACCGTTATGTCGATTACTTTATGGCATATCTGCATAATGCAGCACGCAGTAAGGATTTAAAGACACAAATCGCAGATACCTTTGGTTTGGAAGGCAGATTTAGTAGCGCAATGGACTATCGGGAAAAACGCAAGAAAAAAGAAGAAAAACTTATAAAGGCGGCGGAACGTATAAAGTCTGGCAATGTGCGTAGCGGTGTTGTGATTGCTGACGATATCGCAAGGTTCTATAATGAATACGGGGTTGCGTCTGTTGATAAAGATGAAACCGTAAAGAAATTACATGCAAAGAAGCCGTTAAGCAAGGCACAACAGCAAATTGTTAAAAGATACACAACAAATAAACGATAAAAACAAAGCCGTCCATTTGGGCGGCTGTGTTTTTGTGTAATTAATTATCTATCTTTATTGTGTCGTCATAGATTGAATATACAATATCGTTAAATAATATCTTGAAATGACGGTTTGTATTGATATTCATTGGAACATCGGCGGTTGTTGCGTTGCCATAAAAGATATTATCACCGCTTTGAATATGCAGTGCGTGTTCAGTTTGCTTGGTCTGGCGCAGGTATAATACCGCATCGCCAATATGTAATGCGTGGCCACACTGTTCGGCCTGCCACATACCTGTGGGTGCAATCAACCCCGATTGACACAATGCAATCCCAGAATCAGTGGTTTCTGATTTTTCGTATTCGCCGCCCGCGCAGTATGAATTTGCGGGGCATATTGCGCATTCTGTTGTGCCAGCGGGCAAATAATACCCCGCATCACACGATATGGTGGATGGGACAATAATTGGTGTTTCAACAGCATTAATTATTGCATCACGTGCCATAAAAGGACGGCCACTATTTTCCGTTAGTCCCATAAAACCTGCGCAGGTATAAGCGCATTTGCTGGCGCACTGACCATCATAGTAGTTAACGGCAACCACCCAAAGGGCAGACAAAACTTGAACATTACCACCAACGGGTGTATAGCTATCCAATGTGCAATAACAATAATCGCCACTGTTGTCTGGCAAGGTAGGGTGTGTTGTCACATCACCAATTGTGACTGCGCATTCATATATATCGCATCCAGATAGGCTGCTGCACTGGGCGCGACCTGTTATACTGCCAAAATCGCCATAATTAGCACTAAATGTCATGGTGTTTGTATCGTATGTGCTGTCGATTGCAAAAACTGGACCGAGTATACTGATTAGGTTTGTGGTTTCAGCATCCGCCATACCAATAACAGAAATTGCAAATATACCGCTTAAAATAATTTTTTTATTCATAATGTCCCCCGATTTGATTGTTTGTCTAAAAAAGAAACCGCAATGGAAATCAATGCGGTCGGGGAGTTCACAAATCAGTTCACTATTGATCCTGTCCGCTTTTAGTGCAGAACACCTGTTGTATAGCGGACAGCTCCCCGACATTTCGTCAGGGTTTAATCAAGATACAGTGCAAATATAGGAAAATACCGTCGGATTACGACACAATTTACATATTTGCACCGAGTGAACCAAGGCCTGTGATAGCCCCGAACCAGATTCCCATCCAGTTCAATTTTACTATAACATAATTTGCTGTTTTTTGTAAATATAATTTTTATTTTATATCACAAAAACAAAGGTAAATAATAACAAAACACCCCAATAAATATGGGGTGTTTGTGTGATAAAAACAACAATGATTTATTAACGCAGTCTTTGGAAGTTGTTATATATTCTGCAATTCATAAATTCACAATAAACCTTGCCTGTGTTATTTGGTCTTTCTGGGCGGTTGCATTTTTTGCCCAGCAATTCACAGTATGGCTTGCCGTCTTTCATTGTACGCAATTCTATGGCAGGCTTAGGTTGCTGTTTTGACGGTGCAGTTATGTTATTCTGCGCTGATTCAAACAACTTTATCGAAGCAACCAAATTTTCTGCCTTATGTAAAATAGTTTTAAATTCCATTTTCTGTGTTTGTTCTTTATCAGCAACTGGTTTTTGGGATTCTTGCGCCTGTTTCTTATCAGCAACCGTTTTTTGGGATTCTTGCGCCTGTTTCTTATCAGCACCAGGATTTGAGGATTCCGGCGCCTGTTTCTTATCAGCACCAGGATTTGAGGATTCCGGCGCCTGTTTCTTATCAGCACCAGGATTTGGGGATTCATGCGCCTGTTTCTTATCAGCACCAGGATTTGAGGATTCTTGCGCCTGTTTCTTATCAGCACCAGGATTTGAGGATTCCGGCGCCTGTTTCTTATCAGCAACAGGTTTTGGGGATTCCTGCACTTGTTTCTTATCAGCACCAGGATTTGGGGATTTCTGCGCCTGTTTCTTATCAGCACCAGGATTTGAGGATTCCTGCGCATGTTTCTTATCAGCAACTGGTTTTGGGGTTTCTTTCTGTGCTCTTGCTCTTCGCATAGATTCTGCTGATGCGCCTGCTGACTCTAGCATATGTAACATTTCATCACAGCTCATTTTTACAAAATCTTCTAGTTCTTCATCTGTAATATTTATATCAAATGTGTCTTCAAGTGCCATCACAAGCTTAACATTGTCCAGAGATTCCGCACCTATGGCCTCAAGAAAACGATCTTCTTCTTTATTTTCCAGAACGTAATCAATATCCCCATTAACCACCACCTTGGCCACTGTTTCTAAAAAAACCTGTTCTACTTTATCATTCATAAAAAATCCTTTTAGTTATTATTTTCTCAAATAAGTAACACAAATAAAACACATTGTCAATCCGTTTAAATAGCGTTGCCTATATTATTTTTCAAAAATCATAAAAAACTTTTGAGTGGAAGGGATTTAATAATGTCCCTGCGCGGGTATGACGAAGAACGAGAAATAAAAAAATCCGGCATTGCCGGATTTTTTATTTTTGCACAAAGTGAACACTGTATTGCGGTTTCTTGTCTGCGCCAAGTGCCGCGCGGACAACCTTGTTCGATGCGACCTGAACCGCACGAACCAGATTGTTTTTGTCCTTGCGTTCCGTTTTGGTCAAACCATCAATCGCACGTGTGATTTCAATTTGAATCTGACGCTTCATAAAGCCAGTTTCGTCTGATTCAAAGATACCAGCACTGGAAACCTCTGGCGTGCCTTTTAGGAAACCGCGCTTGTCAACAGGCAATGTAACAAATACCGCACCATTTGCCGCAATCTTTTTGCGGTTCTTGTAGACTTGGTCGTCTGCACTGCGTTCTGTTTCGCCCTCCATAACGACATAACTGGTTTCGATTGTTTCGGCAACATAGGGTTCGTTGCCATTGCTTAGTGCCAACATTTCGCCATTGTGCAAGACCATCATATGCTTTGCACCACCGCGTTCCATCGCCATTTTGCCGTTCAGCATTTCATTTATATAGTCACCATGCATTGGTACAGACACCTGGGGGTGAACCATATCATAAAAATGTTCCAGTTCTGGACGGCCTGCGTGGCCACTGGCATGAACATTGTCTGTATCAAATATTGTGTGAGTCTTAATCCCCATACGCGCCAGTTTATTATACAAATACGAAACATCTTGTTCACGACCAGGAATAATAATCGCACTGAAAACAACAGTGTCTGTCGGTTGCAATTTTAATTCTTTGACCTGACCATGACACAGGCGTGTCAACATCGCAAACTTTTCACCCTGAGAACCTGTCAAGAATATTGCTTGCTTTTCGGCAGGCAGGTCTTTGATTTCGCTGTGCAGATAGACATCATCTTTGTTCAAATAACCAAAACTTATGCCCATTTCACGAAATTCTGGCAGACCAACATATGGCACTGGGTTTGGATTACTGCGTTCTTTTATCGCAGCAACACGACCGGCGGCACGCGCAGCCTCAGCAAACATTTTGATACGCGCCAAACTGCGTGAATAGCCCGTTACAAATACGCGACCTGGGGCATTCTTCATAATTTCAGTCAAGGTTTCACGAACTTGTGTTTCTGTAACCTGCTTAGTCTGACGCGAAGAATTTGTTGAATCACACATACACGCCAGCAACATCGGATCAGAACCAATTTCAGACAGGCGCGCAAAGTTTGTTGGGGCTTCGATTGGAATATCATCGTTGAATGTCCAGTCGCCTGTGTGCAAAATCTTGCCCGCAGGGGTTTTGATTATTAACATTTGCGCTTCGGGTACCGAGTGCGTAACATGAAATGTTTCCACTTCAAAAGGCGCAATGTCCAATGTCGCGCCATTGTGGTCAAATTCAACAATGTCGGTCTGGGGATTAAAGTCCAGTTCAATCCCAGCAAATGTGCGACGCAAAATTTCCGCAGGGAAACGTGTGCAATATATTGGCTTTCTGAATTTTGGCCAGATATATTTTAATGCACCAATGTGATCTTCGTGGCCATGAGTAACAATAAAACCAACAACGTCTTTTTTTCGCTTTTCCAGCCAGGTAGTGTCGCAGTATTGAACGTCCCCTGCCCCGATTTCTTCGTCAAGAAATCCCATACCGCAATCAACAACCAAGTATTTACCGCGATATTTATAAACATACATATTTTGACCAATATGTTCCAGTCCGCCAAGCGCCATAAAATATATCTTGTCATCGTTGGCATCTGTTTCGTGTCGATTCATACCCTGTATTTTTTTTGGCGATTTTGGCGCACTTTCTTTGACAGGCGCGGTCTTTTTTTCTCTTACTTTTACCATTTATTTTCCTTTTTTATAGTTAATGTTCTTGTGCGACCTGCAAATTCATTGCCAATAAAGTAAAGCAACTTTATACGCAGTAAATCTGAGGGTCGCACACCCAATACCCCATGGTATTTTATTATAAACAATAAAGACATAGGGATTTATTCCATTTGAACATCTGTGATGTTCGTACATTCTCTGGGTACAGATATATAATAGTGCAAAATCGGCAAAAATCAAGTCAATAAAAATCATCAAAGACCAATCCAAAATTCTATTTACAAAAAAACCTAATTTGTGTTATAGTAAAAGTTGAACTGGATGGGAATCTGGTTCGGGGCTGTGGAAAGCCTATAACAACCGATGCAAATATATTGATTGTGTCGTAATCCGACAGCTGTTTCCTGTATTTGTATCGAAATCCTGATTTGTCCCTGACCGATGCGGTCGGGGGGCTGTCCGCCATACAACAGGGGTAACCCGAAAGCGGACAGAGTCATTGTTGTTATGATTTTCCAACTCCCCGACCGCTATTCCTATGGCGGTTAATTTTTTAAACCAACAACGGGAGTAATAAAATGAGAAAATATTTAACAACAGGTTTATTTAGCGCAATATTGGGACTTGCGGTTGGCGCGCCAGCGGATGCAGCACTGGTATCGCGCGGATTCTTGGACGAAGCACTGGAAAACTATGCCACCACCACCGCATTGGATTTGAAAGCAAATCAGAGTGATTTTACAGAATTAAATACACAAATAAGTTATTCTATAGATTATTTAAAAATGTTATGGGATGCTCCAATCGGAATACTTGCAGATGTTTTTGATCCAAATAAAGTTAGTAATGACATTGGAGGGGCTTTTGGTTTAGTAGGAGGCTTCATTCTTCATTCAATGGAATCGCTAACTGGTGGTTGGACTGATTCAAACAGTGGCCAAACCTATCTTGGCGTAAAAGGTATAAATGCCAAAATCGGCACATTGCCAGATGGTTATGAAACTGTTGGGGCGGCGCTGACCGCGATTAAGGGCATTGCCGAAGATGCCAAGGCCGCGGCACTGGCAGCAATCCCAGACCCTAAGCAAGAGGGTTCAACCGGTAAATTCGTTCTGACGGTTGATATTGTTGGCGATAATGCAACATATCGCTGGGAAAAAATTGACCGCGAGGGCGAAACCACAACAACAACTGAATAGTTATTCGTTACAGTTTCTGTGAACAACACAGAAAACACACCGGCACACTTCCCCGCCGGTGTTTTTTATTACATTCCTTATAACAATTTTTTTGTAAAAAAAATTGTCATTCCATGGCTTGACCATGGAACCTAGGTTGTGCCAATTTAAAAAAAGGAATACACCTGGGTCCTGTGGTCAAGCCACAGGATGACAAAGAGCTAAAAATTTGCAATTTTTGCGGGGCCCGAAAAAGCCACAGGATGACAAGAGCTTAATTTACAATTTTTGCGGGGTGTGGAAAATTCACAAAAATATGTCCCCGCGGGGCAATGGATACCCGCCTGCGCGGGTATGACGAAGAACGGGGGGCGGGGTCTGATACGGGTATGACGGGTGTGTGAGGATGGGGCGCGATACGGGAATGACGGGTGTGTGAGTGCGGGGCGATGTACGAAAGTGATGATGTGTGGGGGGCATGATAATGTTTTAGATGTCCCTGCGGGGCAATGGATTCCCGCCTGCGCGGGAATGACGAATAGAGGGGGGGCGGGAGCGATGCGCGGGTATGACAACACTTCGTTAAAACTTCGTGTTGCAGGCAAGTCTTGTTAAAACTTTGTGTTGCATGCAGGTTTTGTTAAAAGTTCGGGGTGTGGTTTGGTGTGGGTGGTGGCGAACAAACAAATAGCGCAGGTTTGCTGCGCTGTTTGTTATTTATTCTGCCAAGGTCCCAACAGACATTGTTATTCGACGAATGCCACTGCTGATGGATTTTTCCTTGTTTATCTTGGCTTTTAAGATTTCACCAGTGTGATAAACATGTGTACCACCGCACAATTCACACGATACATCGCCAGCTGTTATGACCTTGACCGTATCGCCATACTTTTCGCCAAACAATGCCATCGCACCGCGCGCGGTTGCGTCTTTGATTGACATTTCTTCGTGCAAAACAGGTATATCAGAGGCAATCCAAGAATTTACCATATCTTCAACCGCTTGTTTTTCTTCGGCTGTCATTGGGCGACCAAACGAAAAGTCAAAGCGAACGGAATCAGGACTGACCTTGGAACCGCGCTGTTCAACATCTTCGTTCAAGACCGCGCGAAGCGCCGATTGCAATAAATGTGTCGCAGTGTGGGCGCGCGCAGTCTGTTGACGCACGTTCGCGTTAATCACAGGTTTTACAATGTCGCCAACTTTTATATCTGCAGTCAATGTACCTTTGTGAATTACTATGTTGTCAACACGCGCAGCCTCAACCACTGACATAACTGTGTTTTCACCAACTTTTAATTCGCCACTGTCGCCAACCTGACCGCCTTGGGTGCCATAGAAATTAGTTTTATCCAGCGCAATTTCAACTTCGTCCCCTGCGTTGGCAGTCGCAACAAATTCCCCATTGCGTAAAATCGACAAAACACGCGATTCCATATCAATTGGTGCGTATTTTGCACTGTCGTCTGTGTCGGCTAAATCCGTCTGAGATTCCCAGAATATACGCGTACCCTTGGTATTCGCGCGCGAACGTTCTTTCTGTTCAGCCATCGATTTTTCAAAGCCGGCAACATCAACTTCTATGTTCTTGTCGCGCAAAATCATTTGGGTCAAATCCAACGGAAAACCATAAGTGTCAAACAACTTGAACGCAATATCGCCAGGTAAAATGCCATTGTTTAGTTTTGGAATTTCATTTTCTAGCAACTTCATACCGTTTTGCAACATATCTGCAAATGAATTTTCTTCGTTCTGTATAATCTCAACCACGCGCGCCTGTTCGCGTTCAAGTTCAGGATACGCCGCACCCATTTCTGTTATCAACGCAGGATACAATTTAGACAACAATGCACCACGATGACCCAAAATCTGACCATGACGCATCGCACGACGCAAAATACGACGAATTACATAGCCCCTGTCTGTGTTTGATGGCAGTACACCGTCTGCAATCGCGAAACCAACACTGCGCAGGTGGTCTGTGATGACCTTGAAACTGGCAACATTTTCAGCCGTTTCCGCAACACCTGTGATTTCACTGACTGCGCGTTTCAAGTTCATAAACAAATCTGTATCATAATTGTCTAGTTTATTCTGCATAACAGCCGCCCAACGTTCCAAACCCGCCCCAGTATCAACATTCTGGCGCGGTAATGGTGTCAGGTTACCGTTGGCATCCCTGTCATATTGCATAAATACATCGTTCCAGATTTCAACATAACGACCACCGTCTTCGTCTGGCGTTCCAGGTAGTCCACCAGCCAAATCCGCCCCCATATCATAGTGCATTTCAGTACATGGGCCACATGGACCTGTTTCCCCAGCAGACCACCAATTGTCTTTATCGCCCAATAAAATTGCGTCTTTGCCGGCAACCTGTTTCCAGATTTTTACGGTTTCGTCATCGCTGTAATGTGTTGTAACAACAATGCGATTGGGGTCCAGCCCCAGAACCTTGGTCAATAATTCCCACGACATTTCAATCGCTTGTTCCTTGAAATAATCGCCAAAAGACCAGTTGCCTAGCATCTCGAAAAAAGTGTGATGACGACCATCAAAACCAACATCTTCTAAATCATTATGCTTGCCACCGGCACGAATGCACTTTTGAACATCTGCGACGCGCGGTGCAAATGCAGGCTCGGTCCCCTGTAATATCCCCTTCCATGGGACCATTCCAGCAACAGTGAACAACAGACTGGGGTCATTCGGTATCAAAGATGCAGATGGCACAATCTGGTGTCCTTTGGATTTAAAATAGTCTAAAAAGGTCTGTCTGATTTCATTGTATGTCATTTATTGTTCCTTTGTTTTTTCGCGGGTATTGTATAAGTATTCTGCGGAAGTTTCAATATTATATTTGTCTGTGTAAAAAAACTGTGTTACGATGCCGACCCTGTGGCATCTGCAAATACTGACGGCAAGGCATTACGCACAACATTGTCATAGCGACTAACCGTCGCTGCGATTTTATTTTGAGCGTCCTTGGATGGCTGAATCACAACACCATACTTAGTCATTACATTGTCTATGTTTGTCGCAATGTAATTCACTGTGTCCATATATATCGGCGCAACATCAGAATTATTATAGCGCGCAATAATATTCAAGGCAGACCACATCATTATGTCAATCGGTGCACGAAAGGTTAACCCCTCGGTAATGTCTGATATTTCTTTGCGAACAAAATTTAACACTGTACCAAGCCTGAACATTTCAGATGCACGAACCAAAGTGCCTGCAAGACCAATGTGTGGACGAACCAAAATATTGTTCTGACCGTCAACAATAATACTGTCTGGATTTTGCATTGCGCGTAATACATCAACTAAACACGCCTGAATCATTATCATATTTTGTATTATCGCAAAATGTGTGTCGCTGACATCAGGTATGTCAATGTTTAGCAATATGTCATCGTCATCTACAAATACAAACCAGCCACCACTAAGCCTGTGCCCCCGAACATAATCAATTATCGTAAGTCTGGAATTTAGCAGTCCAATATTGTGCTGGGAATTTATAATATGTAATTCACCACGATACCCCATACGCCTGATTTGACGCTTGGTTATCTTGACATCTGGATTGTCGTTGTGAATCACCAGCGCCGCTCTGCGACCTAAACGCAATATGCCCGATAGGGATACCATCAGGTTCTCGGTATAATATGTGGTTAAGCCGATTATTACGCGGGTCTTGTTTTTGAACATAATGAAATATTAAATAAAACTTTCAAAAATTGCAATCAGATAGTTTTTTATGATATAATATTCTTAACAAAGGACAGATTATGAAACCTACTATGATGTTTACCATAATATTGGCGACCGCAATTGTGCTGATGACGGTATTTAATATAAATCTGGCACCAACAGAACCAATTGCACTTTCTAAATCGGTTGAGGCAAGCGCACTGTATGTATGCCCCGCAAGTGTGCCTTTTTGGGAAGGGCTGGCAAATGGTATGAGTATGCTAAAAAAACCGTTGCTGATTGGTTTTTACTTTGCGTTGACACTGCTGGTGTTCGTTTGGGCATGGGCGCTGTATCAAAATCTGTTGAAAGATAAATTCGTGCGCGATGCATATAAAAACCCTTGGGCATATACAAAAATGCTGTTCTGGGCGGTCGCAATCGTTTGCCTGATATTATATACACCAAACCATTTCAGAACAGTAAAAGTTAATGGCACAAATACTAACTGGGTACTGTGCGAAAGCAATACACCAGGGGCAAAAGCCGTAAATGAAGTCAATGTTCATAACTAAAAATGCAAAAATCTGCGTTTTTTTAATTATGTTCTTGACTTAAAGCGCAGATTTCTCTACGATTCGGGTAAGCAGTACAGGAAATGTCCCTGAAATGCTGGACACCTTAATTAAAATTTAAGAAAAGGAGAAACAAATGAACAAACAACAATTAATCGAAGCAATCGCAAACGAAGTTGATGTAACAAAAGCAACCGCTGCTGCATGCTTGGATGCTTTCATCAACACAGTTACAAAAGTTTTGAAGAAAAAAGCAGAAGTTCGCTTGGTTGGCTTTGGTACTTTCACATCTGCAAAACGCAAAGCAACAACAGGCCGTAACCCACAAACAGGTGAAGCAATTAAAATTCCTGCTTCTACACAGCCTAAGTTCAAACCAGGTAAAGCATTGAAAGATGCATTGAACTAAACCACTTGGTACGAATTAAAAGCCCTGTGAATACGGGGCTTTTTTGTTATGAAAAATAAAATGGGATATTTTTGAAAAAAGTGCTTGCATTTATTTCTGTGATAGTATATCATAAGCAACGCTTTAGGGGTTGTAGCTCAGCTGGTTAGAGCGTCTGCCTGTCACGCAGAAGGTCGCGGGTTCGAGCCCCGTCAATCCCGCCAGTATTTACCGCAGTTTCCTGCGGTTTTTTGTTTATATTTTTGTCTTACCCCGCAAAACGACCATATGTTTATGATTAACGAAAAATAAATTCTTTATAGGTGCTTTTTCTTGTTTATTATTCTGTTTTTTTGTTTATAATAAGCAGGAACACTAATTATCTATACAAAGGAGAAAATTATGAAACTAAAACTAATCGCATCGGGTATCTTCGCGTTGGCACTGGGCGCGTGCGGCGATGGCACACAAAATCCAGATGTATTAAAGGGATTGAACTTTGTTTCCGCGCAACCCGGTGTTGATATAACTATTTCTTTTGACCCAACAGAAATGCGCGTTTATGGCGGCGTTGTCAACAGATATAATGGCGCATATACCGCAGATGGCGATAATATCAAATTCGATGGATTCGCATCAACTATGATGATGGGCGCGCCAGAGGCAATGGAAACAGAACAAGAATACTTTCAGTTTATGCTAACGGTTGAAAAGTATACCCTTGCAGATGGTAAGTTGACTTTAATCGCGAATGATGGCAAAGAAATTATCTTTACTCAGGTTGAAACACTGCCAGAACAGCAGAACGAACAGCCCACAGAACAGCCTGTGGATGCGACTGCGCCAGCAGAAACCGCGGAACAACAACCTGCGAAATAAAAAATTATCTTATTTGCTTGACAACGGGGTCGGAAAAAAGTATAATTTGCCGGCATTAAAGAATACGGCAGTTTTGGCCCCATCGTCTAGAGGCCTAGGACACCGCCCTTTCAAGGCGAGAACACCGGTTCGAATCCGGTTGGGGCTGCCAAAATAAAACGACCACCATTTCGGTGGTCTTTTTATTTTGAATCAGCAGTCCCAACCGGATACGCCAGAGTGCCGATATTGGTGCGTATGCACCATATGAAAACGCAGTTTTCGTGGGCAACGCCCACAGGCACGCATGGCGAATACGCAGACGAACAATTAGCAAACCTGCAAAAACGGATATGGTTAATAGAGTTTTTGCGTCTAGGTTTGATTATTGGTTGTCAAGGCGCGATGTTGGGGCTGCCAAAGATTACAACCGACCCTTGTGGTCGGTTTTTTCTTTGTTTTCTAATGCTTTCACGAGTTCGTAAGCTGGGTGTTAAAAACACAGCCCGTTTTGACAATTTGCGAACTTTTTATTGCCAAAAATGTAAAATTTTGGTATTATTACCCTGTCTGATATAAAAAATAAAAGAGGTAAAATATGATTACAATTGAACAAGCACAACAACTTATTGAAAAAAATCAAAAAGTGTATTCTCCAACCGATAAAAAGCGTCTAGTTGTTCCTGCTTATGGTTTTTCTGGGGCTGTTGATGCTAAACGTGTTGATTGGTTACCACCAACTTATGAAGCAAAAGAATACGATGTCAAAGGTTTTGTATTTTACAACCCGAAAGATGATGCAAAACAGGTATTAAAACAACAAGACGGGTGTTTTATAATGTATGATGCACCTGGACTAAAAGCAAAAGTGGATGAATATATCAAAAAAAATCCACAAACGTTTGAATCTGCAGACGGGTTGACTAAGTTTGTTGAATTTTTGAAACAAAACGCTATTGATCCAAATACTGGCAAAGCAGATGTTTATGATACCGATATCGCTTTTGCAGAAAATCTTATTGGTGCACCATCTAAAGATAAACTTAAACCAGGAATGGCTTTCGTTGGTGCAAAAAAGAAAGAAACCGTCAAAGCAATATTTATTGAAGAAGGAGAAGTATTTCAAGGAGCGGAAGGACATCCACAAACAGCAGACAAAGGTGGTGCTTATATAGTCAGTGATACGGCTGGTTTGCGTTTGGTTCAAGCGGATGTATTTAAACAAGCTTATGCTTTAGTTTCTGATCCAGAACATAAAAGCGAAGTATTAAAAGTAGCAACAGACAAATTAAAAGAACAAAAGGAAGTGATTGAAGACGCTAAGAAAAATGCTGCTCAACAAGCTATGTCTGATGCGTTAAAAGAATATGAATAAACATCTAAAAACACTTTAACTTCTTTCCCGAACAACAACAAATCACGCATAAACTCTGCTCGTGATTTGCACAGATGGGGCTGCCAAGATTACAACCGACCCTTGTGGTCGGTTTTTTCTTTGTTTTCAGGCATTCTACGAGTTCGTAAGTTGATAGTTAAAAATAGACACCGTTTTGCTAACTTTCGAACTTTTTTAATTATAAAATATGTAACAACCTTTGTATTTCATTATCTGGGGATAAATTTTCTTGTATATATCCACCAATATTTTCCAGAAAGTTTGTTACAGAATGGAATTTCTGACGTTCTGGTAAATAAGTATCTCGGGTTTCACCATAACCTTCCAAAATATGTTTTATATCTTCGCCATAGTAATAATGCATATCACGTGCTGGTTCTGAGAAATGTGCTGCACCAAAATCTATTAAACCTGTAATCTTTTTGTGTTCTGTATCAAACATAAAATTACCAAAATGCATATCAGCGTGCACCAAAACCAATTCAACAGGATAATGAGTAGAGAGATATTCATATCTTTCACGAACAGTATTTATTCGTTTAATATCTGATTGGCTGAAACATTGTTTAACTTCGTCAGAAAAGTATTCGTTAAACATAGCAATATTTTGTTTATAATCACCAACGAATAACAATTTCTTGTCGTCATTGACTTTGATAGAATGTAATTCGTGCATAACTTTACCAATCTGACGTAAAATATCTGTTTGGGTATCTTTGTCAAAACTGTCGTGTAATTCTTTGGAATAAGTGATTCCTGGCAATAAACTTTCACCAAATACCCAACCACCATTGTTTATTTTACCGTCATAAAGAATTTTAGGGATATTAAATGACAGATTATGGTTTATCAGTTTCAAAAGGTATATTTCGTGTTCTGTATCTTTAAGGGCTTTTTCACTTGTACCTGTAATTTTAAAAACAATGTTTTTATTAACCAAACAAGTTGCTGCCAAATTACCCTTTCCAAAAACAGAAAAATCTTGAATATCTAATTCAGGAAATGTTTTTTTGATAATTGCCAAATAATCATTCATATTCAAACCCATTAAAATTTCTTTGACATATAGATAATAACGTCGTCATCATATTTTATATCTGTATAGTTTTCTAAATGCTCATCATTTCGCCATAAACCCGTGCCGTCTGGGACAAATCCGTGTTTAACATACATTCTGAATGCGGAACCATAATTACTATTTACACCAACCCCCAAATAAACAGTATCTGCATATTTTTTTGATATATCTTCTGCAACCAACATTAATCTATTACCAATACCATGTTTTTGATATTTCTCCAGCACTCTCATATCAATAATTTCTGGCCAACCTTTACCAGCAAACGCACCCCATTGTGAATCAAAATAGACATTGATATAACCAGCAGGATTACCTTTGTATTCAGCAACCAGAGCCACACATTTACCATTTGCAACATCATTTAATCTACGGAAATATCTTTCTGGTTTCTTATCTAACAGCCCCTGTAATTGTTCCTGATGTGCAAGTACTTCAGCATCAGCTTCCGCCAAATCTCTGATTAAAATATCGTTTTCATTATAATAAATCATTTTTTCCTCGTTGTTTATGCGGGTAATTATATCACAAAATCTGCAAATCACACATTTACGAACTGTTTAATCAAAAATGTATCTCTTTATCTATTTTTGTGTTTATTGGGTATGATATTTGTGTGTTTCCTCAATGCTGAAATTACCATGTCTGCTATTTCTGGAGCAAGAATGCCACATGATTCTTTTATACCAAAACTACTAATAATTTCATAGTTTTCTTGTTCTTTTTTAATATCACGTTTTTTATAATCGATAAAATATTCTATATTGCGTGGCAGGTACCAAAAAGTAGCACCAGACAAAACATCAAAAACATTTTGTGAATTAATCAACAGGTGTCGCAAATTTGGATTCAATCTTAACAATTCTTTACCATCGTCTAATAAACTTTGTGCATATTCTTTTTGTTTTGCATGAATTTCATTAACTATCAAATCTTTTTCAGATTGTGTTATTTGTTTGTTTTCTTCTAAACAAGCATATCCCCAAGAATCATAATTAATAAAAAAACTGTATAAAGCCAGTTTTTGCATATAAGCTTCTGGTTCAGTATCTCCTGGTAATTTATATTTATAATATAAATTATGGGGAAGTTTTACACCACGTGCAATTAAACTATCTTCAAAACGTTTTGGCCCAGAATACCATTCTGTTCCATAAGGAGAATTATTCAAGGCGATATTTGCTAACAACAGCTGTAATTTTTTATTCATGTTTTTATTTCCTTTTACCCATTTCTTGTTACATTATATCACAAAATCTGCAAAAATATCTTAATATCTTTTCCAAACAATAAAAGTTCATGAATAAACTCTGTTCGTGAATTGCGCGAGTTGCCCCGCCAAAAATCAAAAACGCCCACCGTTTTAGCAATTTACGAACTTTTAAAAAGAAAAGGTTAGAAATCTAACCTTTTTCATAATTCGTGTTGATTGTGGATATTTGAATTATTTTTCCAATATCTTTTCAAGAATATATATGTGCATCCATTCTTTATCGACTATTGCAGCATCGTGTTTAATACCAACAATCTGATAACCATGTTTTAACAAGTTGTTTAACGAACGAATATTCTTGTGACACACTTCTGCATAAAGTTTATGAACGCCATTTTCACGTGCCCACTTTTCAACCATAGTTTTAAGTTTGCTACCAAGCCCTTGGGAAGTATATTTATCCAAAATAACACTGCCTGTTTCGCCAGTTAAGCCACGATATTTTGGATTTTCTGGTGCAATTCTTGTAATTGTGGATTCTCCAATCAGGTTATCGCCATCCCAAGCACCAAGAAATAAATTATTTGGGTTATCATACATTTTAACACATGATTCTTTGTTCTTTTTCGGTTGTCCAAGATATTGACTTGTGTATTTTACACCGGGGTCACGAACAAATTTATCAAAGAAATTCATCATAGCATCATAATCAGTTCCACGAATACGGCGAATAGTGACAACTTTACCATTTTTTAATTTGAATTTTATGCTACGGTTCATGATATTTCCTTTTTAATAGTTCAAGAATAATTATATCACAAATTTTGCAAAAATGTTTTAATATCTTTTCCGAACAGCAGTAAATCACGCATAAAATCAGTTCGTGAATTGCGCGAGTTGCCCTGCCAAAATAAAAAACACCACCGCTTTACACGTTTACGAACTTTTATGAAAAAAGGTTAGAAATCCAACCTTTTCCTTAGTTCGTATTCATTGTGGGTATTTTATAGGAAATCTATTAAACTCTTCGTTTATCTTCCCTGCCATGCACAAAGAGATGAATCATATTTGCAATTCTATTGATTACTTGTTGTTTGCCGCTGGTAAAAATGTTTGTCTTTTGTGGTTTGATTGTAAATGCAGAATTATTCATATCGCCACTGGAATATAAATTACTTAACTGTTGGTATGTATTCATTTTTGCAAATTCATCACCCGGTACAATCGCTGTAACTATATACTCTTTTTTCCCGCTGTCGATTGCATCAATAAATTCCCCGCTTTCTAACTTGGTATCAATAAATACCAAATCTTTTCGTCCCGGATCAAAAACACGCATTTTCCCATCAATTTCAACAGCTATTATTTGATGTCCATTCATATGATTTGCCTTGCCATCATGCGTCGCTTTCCAATCGTTATATTTTGCGGTACAAACCACAAAACTTTTTATTCCCTTTTCAGCTGCCAACTTGCAAAACAGCTTTGCGCGCCCTGTACATCCCGCAACATTTGCGGGTATTTTATCTTTTATAATATCATCTGCAGAAAGCCTAAAATGCCAGTCTCTGCCAGAAACACCGCGTTCTTTCATGTAATCTGGGCGCGAACGTGGTCCGACAGCATCATGAAACATGGTGTGCATCTGGGACATTATAGATTTTATTTTTTCTTCCATGCTTTTCCTTTATTTATGAATAACTATATCACAAAATTTGCAAAAATGTTTTTATTTCTTTCCCGAACAACAACAAATCATAGATAGTATCATCTCGTGAATTGCACAGATGGCCCTGCCAAAAATCAAAAACACCTCCCTTTTTGCTGACTTGCGAACTTTTTTGTGATATATTTAGATTGAAAGGTTAATAGATGCAAATTATTGAATATTACAAATCAAAAAATCAAGAACACTGGAAAAACGAAATAGGTAAAGGTGATTGGTCAGCGTCGAAAGTGTTGTATTCTTGGTTAAATACCGATAAATTAAAACAAATATGTGGAAAATCGACAAAGATTTTTCTACTTACAGATGGCGATAATTTGGTTTCTTTCGCAATCTTAGCCGAACAAGATGAAATCGATGCACCTGAATTATCCCCATGGATTGGTTTTGCATATACTTTTCCAAAATATCGTGGTAATAACAATATCGGCAAATTGATAAATCGTATTTGCGATACATTAAAATCCAATAAAATCGAAAAAGTATATATATCTACTGACCATATAGGTTTATACGAGAAATACGGTTTTGTATTCTGGAAAATCATGAACAACCGAGAAGGCAACCCAACTAGAGTTTATATAAAAAATTTATAATTCATGTATAAAAATAAAAGAGAATAATATGATTAAACAAGTGATAGATGGAATAGAGTTTAAATTACGTGAATATCAAGATTTTTCTTGGTTAAATGATTATGGAAGTGTATTTAGTGTTATAGATGAAACTGGTAGCGGATGCATATCTTTTGGTATAAAAAAGGACAATAAAAAATATTTTTTCAAAATTGCTGGTGCAAAAACAGTTAATGCTGAAATAAGTGAAGAAGAATCGATTAAATTATTAAAAGAAGCGGCAGTAAAATACAAAAATATTAAGCATGAAAATTTGATTAAACTGGTGGATGCTTTTGAATATAAAGATTTTTATGTTGTAATCTATGAATATGCGGAAGGTGAATGTTTGTTTGATCATTGGAACTTTGATAGATATGAAAAAACCAAAGAAATAACTCCTTTGATGAAATTCAAATCATTACCAGTAGAAAAAAGATTGAATGTTGTGGATAAGTTGTTTTCGTTTTTTGAATCATTTATTGACGCGGGATATGTTGCAGTAGATTTTTACGATAGTAGTATAATTTATGATTTTGATAATGATGAAGTCACTTTTTGTGATATAGATTTATTTAGAAAAATGCCAACTGTAAATGATTTTGGAACAGGTTATTTTGGAACCAAAAGATTAAAAGCACCCGAAGAAAACGAATTAGGTGCATCAATAGACGAACAAACATCATTATTTACATTGGGTGCAATTATATTTGATATGTTTAGTAATATTTCAAATACAGAGGAAAGGTATAAAAAAGGATGTTTTATACCAAATAAATTTGATGAATTTGAATTAAATAACAATATTTATAATGTATTATTAAAAGCAACGGCTTACGATAAAAACGATAGATATAAAACCGTAAAAGAGTTTAGAGAAGATTTTTATAAAAATATCTATTCATAATTTGTTGCATCACAAAATTTGAAGAAATAATTTCGTTTCTTTCCCGAACAACAACAAATTACGCATTTCATTAGCTCGTGAATTGCACATTTGGTGTTTTGATATTGCTTTTTTAGACGATGGGTCACTGTTGGTGATGATGAAGTTCGACCAGAGCATGAAGCACTGGACGGCGAAGTCAGAACATGGTATGATACACCACATCCAGGTGAAGAATACGGATGCAGATGTCATGCGGAAAGTGTCGATTAATTTTTTTATCTTGTTAATGTGTGCAGCTTGTACGAAACAAGTTGAATATACTGGTGATTTTTCTGATGGTTTGCCCGCACCAGAAAAAACAGAAATTTTCAATTTGTCGGATGAGTACGGAATAAAACAAATAGATACTTTTTATATTGATGTTAATAATGACGGTGTAAAAGATACTATTAAGCGCGGTCGCTTTGTAACGGGCACCGCACATTCTTATACTTTTTATGATATATACCTTGATAATGGTGAAAAACTGGCACGATTAACAACCCAAGAAAGTGCCGATTGTTTTCTGCGTGCTTATAAATTCCAAACTCAACCATTTTTAATAACAAGCGCGGCAAGAAATGTCGGTGCCGATTATACAGAACCCACAAAGGCAAAAATTGAAAAATTTGAAATCAAAGATAACAAAATAGAACCTGTGTACAACAAAGAGCATAAACCGATTTGTGATGTCAGGTATTTATTGTAAACAAGTACATAAATCAGGTGGTGAAATTTGATACCATTTCACACATTTACGAACTTTTAAAAAGAAAAGGTTGGAAAACCAACCCTTTTCATGGTTCGTGTTGATTGTGGATATTTGAATTATTTTTCATATTCATGAACAATGTCTAAATCATGTGAAGATATATACAGATTCAAATTATATAAAGTTTCACAAGCATCTTTTTCGTGTTCTTGCAATTTTTTATCGGTATTTGTATATAATTTCATGTTATTCAAATCCCAATTCTTTGAAATTTTAATAGCTTCTTCTGCTGGAATTTCTACTTGATGATTCGTATACATTGTAACAGACTGACCGTCTTTTGAATGAACATTTAAAGTGGTTAATACATATAGTTTTTCACCATCATATGCGACCTTTTCACAAATTTGGTCGATACAGCGTTCTATCTTTTTTGTATCTTCTTTTTTTTCACAGGCTGTAAGTAATATGGCCGCTATTGGCAAAATTAACAAAGATAATTTTTTCATTTTTTACTCCTTTGGTAATTTGTTTTTTACAGAACAATTATATCACAAAATTCGCAAAAATGTTTTAACTTCTTTCCCGAACGACAACAATTCATAAAAAAAATCATTTCGTAAATTGCGCGAGTTGCCCTGTCAAATCTGATTTTCCGTCCATTTGGGCGGATTTTTTATTGAAAATCCAAGGGGCCCGGGCGGTTAGAAATATAGAATTGATTTTTTGCACGTTTTGTGGTATAATATTCTCATTCAGCGGACGACACAGGTCGTCTTTTTTTATTGCCCGCATTTGCGGGCGTTTTGTTTGAACAAAAGGATAAACAATGCAAATACCAAAATTTTTACAAGACCTGATATCTTCGACCGAATATGGCGATAAAAACAGTAAAACGTATAAACATGCAACAAGGTAAATGAATATCTTATATCCCGGAATTTGAAATAATACAAAAAATATGGATATGGCACAGCGATAGTGGTGATGGTACGTGTGATGAATGCTCGGAAAACGATGAGAAAATTTTTATAGACAAAGAACACATACCGACCTGTCCTGTTCATCCAAACTGTCGCTGTTGGGTTGAAGAAGTAGAATTGAATGAGGCCGGCAAGAAAATAGGCAGCAAGGTTTACAAAGGTCAAAAGCCAGAAACACAAAAGGCAAGTGATATGAAATTTGAACAAGCATACAATAAATTAAAAGAACCCGAAGGGGGATATACCGATGGCAAGAATCAACGAAAAGACGAACCAACAAATATGGGCATAAAACAAAGCACGCTGGATAGATACGCTAACAAGCATCCAGACAAAAATTTTCCAGCGGATGTAAAATATTTAACAGCCGCACAGGCCAAAGAAATTTATAAAAACGAATATTGGGACAATACAAGAATCCCAGAAATCAAAAACGATAGAATACGTGATGCAGTTTTTGATATGAATGTGATGGGTGGTGCCGGAGGAGTTGTTCAACGCACACTAAATTCTTTCTTGGACGCAAACTTGGTTGTTGATGGCGCCATAGGCAGCGCGACAATTAAATCCATAAATGCGATTCCTGATAGCAAAGTCAACGAATTTATGGTTGCACTAAAAAACGAAAGAATAGATTACTTAAAAGACACAAAAAACTGGGAAACGGCAAAAAACGGTTGGTTGAAAAGAGTAAATAAATACTAATTACTGTCTAATCCATATCCCTTCAAGTGTTGCCTGTATACCACAAAAGGCGCTGAATGAATCTGCATTGATAAAATGCAGATTCATTTTATCTTCTGACTCCATTTGAAACAATATACCAACAGGAATAAAATATTCCGTATCTGCATCTCTGTCATATTGATATTTTTTGCCGTTGTATTCTGCCTTGTCTCTGTTGATTTTTATTTTGCCTTCAACATCACAGATATGTAAATCGTACCAAGATTCCAATTTAAAATCACATGTTGTATCATCGCAGTTAAAAACTTCCATCACCCCACCAAAAACAGTATCCTGGTCATTTAGATACCAGTTCCCCGCCCACTTTTGGGTTGTGGTTTCACATTTTGCCGACTGATGAATCAGCATACAAGAACATAAAATGTATATAAGAAAATGCGCGTTTCTAGCCATATATATGTATTATATTGCTATGCATAACAGGTGTCAATTATGAAAAAAATAGATTGCACAAAGGCAATTGATATTGATTTTTTATTATCTGATTTGTCATAATGCATTGTATGAAAAGACTTGTCTTATTTTGTGTATTTTTGATTGGCTGTGTTCCAGCAGACAGCAAATCTTGCGAGTTCTGTGGAAAATGGTCTTTTGACCGATTTGAATATGCAGGATATATAACCGCTGATTGCGATGGGATGGCACAAAGTTATTATGAAAATACTGCTGT
>JAFXFG010000023.1 GCA_017520675.1 Alphaproteobacteria bacterium | reverse complement strand
TGCTGTGAAAAAATCAGCATACATAAACTTTGACAACATAAATATTGTAATCTATACTGATTCTATAATCCCAACCATAAGGATATAAAATGTCCACAAATTCCAACATCGTAAATGCACGTGATTTCTTGGGCAAATTAGTGCGTGTACAAATGGACAGACCCCTGGGTAGCGAACATCCAAAGCATGGTTTTACATACGAAGTGAATTATGGATTTATCCCAAACACAGTATCGGGTGATGGCGAAGAGCTAGATGCGTATGTGTTGGGACCAGATTATCCGTTAAAGGATTTTCTGGGACGATGTATTGCAATCATTCACCGTACTAATGATAATGACGACAAACTGGTTGTTGTACCGGATGGGTTTGATTTTGCAGATGAATATATTGAACAAAAAACTGCTTTCCAAGAACAGTGGTTCAAGCACACGATTATAAGATAAAATCAAGGGGGAGATAGTCATGCGAACACAAACAACAAGCAGATGTTTAATTGTTCAAGGCGACAGCATCGTTTTATGCAAGCACTTGGCTGGCGGTTATTATTTCTTGCCTGGTGGTGGATTGGAAATTGGCGAAACATTGAATCAGTGCATTACACGTGAACTGAATGAAGAAATGGGTGTTGCAGAATCTGACATCACTATTCACGATGGCATCTTATTGGCTATTGAAAATCAGGGCTATGATTCCAATGGAAATTTCCTTTACGGGATTGAAGTTGTTAAACGTGTGGACATCAATGCAGATGACATAAGCAGCAAAGAGGATTTGATTGGCTTTGAAAAAGTGAAAATTTCTGCTTTGCCAGGTACAAAATTATATCCCGTTGTTATTAAAAATTGGATAATAGAAAGATTTAAATAGAAGGAACACTTAAAAATGACAAGATATTATTGCAGCGGTTTCGACCTTGATAATATTTTTGGACACGGACTTGGCAAGATGTTCAAAGCCGAACTAGAAGACACAAAGAGCATAGTCTATATTCCTGCTGGTGCGGAAAAAATAGAAAAAGCACGTGCAAAACATATTCCTAATTTCACAAAGCATTTCAAAAATGTGGGAATAGAATTTGAATCTGTTAATATCATCACGCCCGAACAGTCCCCCGCAGAAGCAAAGGATATGATAAAAAATGCAAACTTTGTCATGCTGATGGGTGGTGACCCCTATAAGCAAAAAGACCTTTGTAAAAGTTTGAACATTTTAGACGACTTGAAGAACTATAATGGTGTTATGCTGGGGTTTAGTGCGGGCGCTATGATGATGTCTAAATATATCATTATCACGCCTTGTAGTGATGAGTTTCCAAATTTTCATATTGAGCCAGGTCTAAATCTGGATGGCATTTCAATTTATCCACATAATAACACATCAGACAAGGATTATCCGGAAGAACTTGTTTCTGGTGACGAAGTGTATAAAAAATCTGATTTACTACAGGTCGCTAAGGATTATGATAAATTCTACCTCTTACAAGACAACCTGAGGGAAGATGGCCAAACAGATGTCAGCTTTATCAGATGCTCTAATGGTAAGGTCGAATTTTGTATCGAAAATGATGGCAAGATTTGGTTAGTTGACAAGGATATAACGCTGGTTAAAAATAATGAACCGTTGGACTTTTGATAATGATGAATTGTTTGACTTAGTGCGCAATGGTCGCAAGTGTGGAACCTGTGGTCGATATTCAGACGCTTCCCCAATGGCAAATGTTAGCGAAATCCAAGAAATATTCAACAGCCTTGTGAAACAATACGGATTCAGATTACATCTGTTCGCAAATGCCGTTTTTGTGACATTGATGACACATGGGCAAAAATAGAGGGCGAAGGCGACCTGTCCCTGGCATACTGGCGTACGGTCCACATTGAATTTTTTAACAAATACTTTCCCGATTTTCAGGAAACTGATTGGCTTGAATTAAACGGGTTTGTGGTTATATAACCTCTAACTCGATCCCCACAATGCCGTATTTGGATTCCATTTCGGCATCGTAAAATTTTGAAACAACAGACATCAGTGCATTTAGCGATGCGAAACCGGTTCGGGGCATGCTGATTTTTGTGGCCAGGTCTGCAAAACTGTGGGCAATATGCAAGCGAACTATTTTGGCACGAATATAATCATTGTGGTTTTGCGCATCATATATCAGAATAATGTCACCGTTGTGCATTCTGCGACGCTTTTCATCATACAGACGCAGTTCAATATCCTTTTCGCCAGAACGCACCATTTCATAATATTCAGGGCGCAAACTCATTGAAAATTTACAGTCCAAGTTTGGCAAGAGATGCGTTGCATAAAATTCACGCATATCATCAAATGGTGTGATTTTTGGGTTTAATAAGTCGTCGGGGACAACCCATGCAACCGAAATTTCCTCGGGGCGATTTTCGCAGAAATTCAATTCCATATCATCTGGGACACGAACGATAAAAAAGTGATGTTCTTCGCCCCATGCGCCACGTTTTTGCGCACGTTCAGGGGTTGGGTGACGAAATGCATATGGCACCGGAATTTCAACCGCACTATCTGCCAGCGCAGATGCAGATTCACCCAGTTCTTCGGTCAGTTCACGCCGCAGTGCCGTCAAGAAATCCTCGCCATCATCCAGTCGCCCGCCAATTGGTCCGTATCCATTTTCACCGTATTTCAGCAAGGCGACCTGTCCATCACGCACCGGCAAAATATATGCTGAATAACTGATATCTTTTATCATCTCTATTCCTGGGGTTGTAGGGGTTCAATTGTTTGAATTATCATATGTATTTCGCCTGATGGCACACGAACGGTTGTTTCATCCCCAACAGATAATCCGACCAAGGGATGAACCAGTGGCATATTATATGCGTACTTTTGTTGCGATATGTCTTCTGCGCCCAATGGCACAATCCCCAGCCTGCATTTTGTTTCTGCGCCGGTGGTTTCATTTTCTTGGGTCACGCATACCCAGCAATACAGACCGACTGTTTCTGTGGTTGCCGGCTTATTCCTTGGTACGACAAGCATATTGTCCAGGTCTGCCAATAAATCAGCGACCAATTTTTCTGTCTGCTTTTCTTCCCGTGTCAAATGTTCATAGGCAAAATTATCATGCCATGTGTTTGTGTCTTCTGTGTATGCGGCCGTCTTATCGCTGCGTATCTGGGCCAGTCGTTCTTGCAACTCTCGAACTTTCCGTTGGGACTTATCAAAGTATTCTTTTGTTACAAAAATTTTCATTTCTGTTCCTTTGATGCACTGCGATATGATTTACATTCGGAATATATCTCGCCACGCGCCAATCCCGCCAATGAAATACGGGTTGTTGAAACAACGTTCTTCAATTTGGCGACTTCGTCCAATGTAAAGTATTGCATATCGGCACACTTGTCCCCCTCGCAATTACGAATTGTGCCGGTGTATTTTGACACCTCGAAAAAGAAATCAAAAGATTCTGTGCGACTGGCCAGATTACTGATGACGTGTACGCATTTAATGTCATCTGGTGCAATGTCGATATCCAGTTCTTCTTTGGCCTCTCGTATG
>JAFXFG010000022.1 GCA_017520675.1 Alphaproteobacteria bacterium | reverse complement strand
TTTGACATCAATCCCTGCGGGGTTGTTCGCGGGTATATCTGGCACACCAGCAAATTATATGTTCAGCTACACCTTTGGATATTGCAGTGGTTTGACATCAATCCCCGCGGGATTATTTGGTAATCTAACTGGCGAACCAGCAATGTATATGTTCGACAGAACCTTTTATGGTTGCAGTGGTTTGACATCAATCCCTGATGGATTATTTGGTAATCTAACTGGCGAAACAACAATTTATATGTTCTACCGCACCTTTTATGGTTGCAGTGGTTTGACATCAATCCCTGAAAACCTGTTTGGTAATATTTCTGGTACGGCAAGGAATTATATGTTCTATGAAACATTCTATAACTGCACATCCTTAACCGGTCCATCTGCGCGTATAAATGGGCAATACCTGTATGAAATCTGGCCCGATGCCAAATCTCAGTTTAGTAATATGTACTATAACGCAACCAAATTGTCTGATTATTCCAACATCCCAAGCGCGTGGAAATAATCCCGACTGCAACACCAGTTTCTGTGTCAAAGCACAGAAGAAACACCGGCTTTCGTCCTCCCCGCCGGTGTTTTTTTACATTCCTTAAAACAAAACCAACTACACCCATCACCCACACCCCGAACTTTTAACAAAACTTGCCTGCAACACGAAGTTTTAACAAGAGTTGCCTGCAACACGAAGTTTTAACGAAGTGTTGTCATCCTGTGGCTTTTTCGGGCCCCGCAGGACCCAGGTGTATTCCTTTTTTCTTATGTTTTTTATGCATATATTGGACGCATTTATTTTAATTGCAAACGAATAAAAAAAAGCAATGTAAAAAACATTGCTTTTTATTATTTACCATAATTTCACGCGTTCGTCTGGTGCCAGATAAAGTTTATCACCACTGGATATGCCAAACGCATCGTACCACGCGTTTATATGTGGTAAAATCCCATTAACGCGATTCTTGCCTAATGAATGCTCGTCAATCTTGGTTAAACGCAGTTCTTCGTCTGGTCTGATATTTTGCCCCCAGACACCTGCATACGCAATAAAGAAACGCATATCAGCAGTCAGGTTGGCAGTTGTATCGGACGGTTGACCGTATTTTTTGTATGCATCAAACGCAATCGTAACACCGCCGTAATCAGCCAGATTTTCGCCAAGTGTAAATTCGCCATTTGCATTGACTTCGTCATTAATTTTGATTTTATCAAAGAACTCTTTCATAACATTTGCGCGGACTTCAAAGCCCTTGGCATCATCGGCTGTCCACCAGTCTTTCATATTTCCGTCTTTATCAAAATGGCGGCCAGAATCATCAAATCCATGCGTCATTTCATGCCCGATAACTGCACCGATTGCGCCATAGTTAAACGCATCATCTGCGGACATATCAAAGAACGGATATTGCAGAATTCCTGCGGGAAAGCAAATTTCATTTGTTGATGGGTCATAATATGCATTTACTTCGTGTGCATTCATATACCAAATGTTTGGGTCTTTTTGTTTGCCGATTTTTTCAATCCAAAAAGCATCTTCAAATTCAGCAACGCGAATCATATTTTCCCACAAAGAATCATTTCTGATTTCCAGTTTGGAATAATCGCGCCATTTGTCAGGAAACCCGATTTTCGCGCGAAAGGTTGATAATTTTTCAAGTGCTTTTTTCTTGGTGTCATCTGACATCCAGTTCAGATTTTGAATTCTGTCGCCATATGCGCGTTGTAAATTTTTTACCAGTGTTTGCATACGTTTCTTGGCATCAGTTGAAAAATATTTTTCTACGTACAGGCGGCCAACTTCTTCGCCCAGTGAATCATCAATCAGTGCAACTGCGCGTTTCCAACGTGGTTTTTGTTCTTTTTGCCCCGCCATTGTGCGGTTATAGAAATCAAAAGAAATTTCATATGTATCATCGTCCAACAGACTGTCCGCAGAACTAACGATTCTGTACTTTAAATATGTTTTTATTAAATCAAAATCAGTGTCGTTCATAATTGCGATTGATTCTGTAATTGCCTCTGGTTGGCCGATGTTGATATATTCTGCGGCACTTGCGCCACGTGCGCGCAGGAAAGTATCCCAATCAAAACCTGAAAATTTTTCTTTGACTTCTGCGACACTCATTTTGTGATAGTTCGCATGTGGATCGCGCAGTTTTTCCTTTGGGTAAAAAGATTTTGCCATACGTTCTTCCAGTGCATATAACTTTTCCACATCTGCACTGATACCAAAGTTCTTCATTTGTTTTGTGATAAATTCTTTATATTTTTTTCTGACTTCGATTGATTTTGCGTCTGTGTCAAAGTAATAGTCGCGCGACAGCCCCAAACCGCCCTGACCAATATTGTACAAGAAGTGTTCGCTGTCCATTTCGTCCAGTGCGACACCGTCCCCCCAAAACGCAGAGCAGAATTTATGCATCCTGCCCAAATATTCTTCCAGATTATCGCGTGTTAAATTTTCGATTTCTGCAATCTGTGGTGCAACAGGTTTTGTTTTGTCTGCATTTAATTTTTCTGCATCCATTGCGATATTGTACAGTGTGCCGATTTTACCAGAATCACTTTCTGCGATTTCGCGTGTGCGTGTCAGGTTTGTATCGCGCAGCACATCAAACGCACCGTATCGTGAATAGTCATCAGGTATTGGATTTTTTTTCTGCCATCCATTTGTCGCATAGTTGTAAAAGTCATCACCAACCTTGAAACTGGTGTCCATATTTTCTAGTTTTATACCTGCGTTCACGATTTTCTCCTTTTGTGTGTTGTGCGCCCAAACAATTGCAGCAATTACCGCAACTATTCCGATTATGTTCCAAAATTTACTTTTCATTTTTACTTCACCACATTTGTTATTAAGTTATCCAAAATCAGCATACCATCACCTGTTGTACGAATAGTATTATCTGAAATTTGTATAAATTGCGGATGTTTTTTTACCCAATCTATATCAATAACGTTTTTTATGTCCTGTGTCAATTGGCAACCGCGAATTGTTCGCAGTCCAGTTAAGATTTTTTCAATTGCGCGTTCTTTTTCTGTCAGTGGATTAAAGACCTCTGCATTTCCCTTTTGTTCATACCAAATCCCATCAATTAAAATTCTGCCGGCGGCGCCTTTGCCGATTCCGATATATGGCTCACCATTCCATATATTTGAATTATGCCTGCATTGATTTTCGGATGTTGCATAGTTTGAAACTTCATATCGTGGCAAGTCAAGATTCTTTGTAATGGATTGATACATAGTTGCCATTTCGTCATTACTTGGCATATTCAGATTCATTTTTCCAAACGGTGTATTTTCTTCGATTGTTAATTCGTACAACGAACAATGTGTCAACCCCAGATTATTTATCTGCCTGCATAAATTTTTTACAGATTGTTCTGTGTCATCTGGTATTCCATAGATAAAGTCTGCTGAAACACGCAGGTTTAAATCCTGTGCAATACATATCAATTCGACTGCATCGTGTGCATTATGGGCGCGTCCCAAGAATCTTAACTCTTCATCATTCAGGCGTTGTACACCAACCGACAGGCGATTGATACCCATGCTTTGAAAGTCGTGTAATTTGATTGCATCAATGGTTGCAGGATTGGCTTCTAGTGTTATTTCTGCGTTGTTTTCAATCAGGAAGTTTTGGCGAATTGTATTTAATATCTGTTCCATATATTTTTGTGGTATCAGTGATGGTGTTCCGCCACCAAAAAAAATAGTCGGAACAGTGTTATGATTTAATTTGTTTGCCCAAAAGACGATTTCCTTACAGATTGAATTGGTATAGTTTTCCCAGTCTGGCTCAGCGCATGCATGTGAAAAAAACGCACAATATCTGCATTTTGATTTGCAGTATGGAACGTGTATATAGATGTTATGAGGGCGCTGTTTCATAGTTTTTGTATTGTACAACCAGAATTCTTTCAATCAAGTCATAAATTAAAACACTTTTACAGAAATAAAATTTATGTTATAATACACTCAACGTATATACGATGAAGGCAAGGAAATTTTCTTTTTTAGCAGGGATTTTTGCACCGTTGGCAGTATTTGCTGCGAACGAAGGGGTGCCATCATATTACCAAATTTCTGCTGTTCCTAATACAAATCAAATGTCTTATGGTAAGTATGCGGATCAAGGCTATACAAAATATGTTGGTCATTCTGGCAACAAACAGGTTGTTGGTTCGCGCACCTATTCGTATCAGGTTCCACGTCCACAAATGCCAACATTTACAGGAACAATGACCCCAAATGGTATTGCCTTGCCGCCTGAGAATGAAAACAAGACAGAAATATGGGCTGGTTATCAGCGCAGATTTGCGGACTTTGAATTCGAAACAGGTGTAAATTCTATCTTGGAATGGGACGATATGATTTGGAGTGAGATTCAAGTCGGTGCTCGTCATAATTTTAGTTTGCGCAACTTTGATTTATCTGCGTTTGCGGAATATACCCAGGGTAATATGGTTGATGGCGGTTTGTCTATGGACTATGACTTAAAACCATTTGATGAAGCCTATCCTGAGTATGGTATTTTTACAATATCTACCGGGGATCAGTCTGGGCGCAGTAATCATTTTCGTCTTGGTTTATCGGCGCATCACATATGGGATATTGGTGGCTGGAAATTATCACCAACCTTTGGGTACGAGATATTCAAGCACAACCTAGAAATGTCAAATCATTACTATCCAAATCCTGGTGTGTATTTGCCATTAATGACAGACCAAGGATATTATGTATATGGTAATGAATTGGGCGAATTCTTTTCTGTGCCTGTTGGTGCAACCCCACCCGAAGATTGGTATCAGGTGTGTATGTCGCCCGAAGACATCAAGGTTGTAACAAATGTTGCAAGCGGTTCAAGTATTGATGGGTTTCCATATCTGGGTGATGAATTGGTAACCGGTGATTATGAAATAACGATGGGAACGATTCCATGGGGTGTTGAATCTGGCGAATGTGTAATTATTGGTGGCGATGGCCCTGTTATTGTAGAGGGGACAACGCATATCTATAACACAACTTGGTCTGGTTTTTATGTCGGTTTGGAAATTGAAAAACAAATGACATTAAAAGACAAATTGCGTATTTATATGCAGTTTGGGATGCCTAATTATTCGTCTGAGGGTATCTGGCCAAACCGTACAGATTGGCAACAGAACCCCAGTTTCTTGGACGAAGGCAACAACGGTGCCTACTCCTATGCGGCAGAGATGGAATATAATTATAAATTATCAGACCGCCTGCAATTGGCATTAAAGGTTGATATGAATCTGTTCCATGTTGGCAAGATTCCTGGTGAGTTATATGTTGCAGAATACAGTCAGTATGTAATTGATGAAAATGGTCAATATGTGATGCAGGAAATCGAAGATGAATTTGGTAATATTTACTATGTTCCTTTGTTAGAAACTGTTCCTGCGCATACAGAATATGTTGCAGATTCTCTGAAACGTGCGACATGGCAATCCTTTGGCTTGCATTTAGGCTTTAAATACTCATTCTAAAATCTAAGGGGCATTTATAAATGACTAAAAAGAAATTTTTGTGGCTATTGGTCGCATTATTAGGTATGCCATTTAGTGCAAACGCACAACGCGGTTCATTTGATATTGACCGCTGGTACGAGATTACAGATGCGTTGCGTCTGCGCGCCCAGACCGAGCATATTTCCAAACACATAATCGATGAAACTTTTCGTGCGCCTGCATTTATTCCGTCAATTGTAAAAAGTGATAAAAACCAAGCGGAATTCAAATTGACTCTGAACAATTATTTGGACAGGACAGTCAGCAAATCGCGCATATCTGATGGTCAGAAAATGCGTGCAACCTATCCAACATTATTGTCGCGTGTTGAAAGTAAATACGGTATTCCGCCGCATATTATGCTGGCTTTTTGGGGGATGGAATCTAATTACGGTGCTGTAAAGTCGCGCCATCAATTGATAGATGCCTTTATGACATTAATTTATGATGGACGACGTGAAACCTTTTTTTCGAACCAGTTAATTGCATTGATGAAGATTGCAGATAAAAATAAACTAAATATATCTAATATTCATGGGTCGTGGGCTGGTGCGATGGGGCATTTTCAATTTATTCCAACCACCTTGGCGCAGTATGGTGCCGATGGAAATGGCGATGGTCGTATTGATATTATAAATAATATCAGTGATGCGATGTACAGTGCTGGGAATTACTTGAACAAATTGGGCTGGAACAAGAACGAGCGTATTGTTCGACGTGTTATTTTGCCTGCGGATTTTGATATTAGTCTGCTGGATGGCAAGACAAAATATTCTTTGCCCCAATGGGCATCGATGGGTGTTGTAAATCCTGATGGCAGTGCGATTCCACAAACCGATATGGTTGCGGGTCTTGTCGCAGATGTTGCGGAAATAGAATCAATTCGTAATTCTGCCAATAATACAATTGCATCTGACACAGATATTGCGCCAATGCCTGTTATAACTGCGTATCTAACATATCCAAATTTTTATCGTATAAAGCGCTGGAATAATTCTAATTGGTACGCGATTGCAATTGCAAATCTGGCGGATAATTTGCACTAGAAAATAAAAACATTGAAAAAACTGCGTTTGTTTGGTATTCTTTCCTGTATAGAACACTAAGGATTATTTATGACAATCAAATTACGTGATTTCGAAGTTCGCTTAACTCGCAACAAAGAAGAACGCAAACAGGTTCGCCAACTGCGTTACAATGTTTTCGTAGAAGAAGAGGGTGCATCCGCCACCGAAGAACAACGTGCCCTGCGTGAAGAATATGATTCCTATGACAGATTTGCAGAATATATGGCAGTGTTCCATAACGGACGTATTGTTGGAACATACCGAATAATCGACCGCAAGGCTGCTGAAAAAATGGACGGGTTCTATACAGAAAGCGAATATAATATTTCCAAGATAAAAAAATATCGTGGAAATATCGCAGAAATGTCGCGTGCCTGTGTTGAAAAATCATATCGTGAAAACGGTCTGGTTATGCGTTTGTTATGGGCAGGTTTGGGTGAAATGATTGTTCGCAGAAAGATTGGCATTGTTTTTGGTGTTGCCTCTTTTGTTGGCAAGAACCCTGCGCGTTCCGCCCAGGCAATATCATATTTATACTATAATCATTTGACACCATCGCGTTTGCGTGCAACAGTATTACCGGAAAAGTTTGCAGATGGTGTGAATCCAAAACTTGGCCGAATGAATATTTTACCACGTGAATTCGTGGACGAGGCAGACGCACGCGCAGAAATGACACCACTAATCAAGGGGTATCTGCGTTTGGGCGCAACATTTGGTCGTGGTGTATTTATCGATGCGCCATTTAACACATACGATGTGTTTGTTATGCTTGAAACACGCAAGATGAATGCCGCATATCAAAAGCACTTCTTGGGTCGTGAAAACGCGCTGGGCGCACCCGAAGACGACAAAGAAAACATTATTCGCACAGTGGGCAAGATTATGACATTCCCTGTTGTTGGACCGTTCAAGGTCTTGCGTGCAGTGGTTGATTTCTTGTTGCGCGAAGATGCTGCGGATGCAGAATATATCGAAGATGGCGATCGCACCGATGCAGATGAAAAAGAAGAATAAAAACAGATGACAAAACTACGTAAACAAAATATTTTCAACACCACAACGGCGGCGATAAAGTTTCTGCTGTTTTGGTTTATGGTTGTTATTCAGGTTCCGATTATATTTATCATACCACGTGGCAAGTGGTCTGTGCGTTATATGCCTGTGTTTATGTGGTTTTTGCTAAAACTGGGTGGAATTAAGGTTGTTGTTCATGGACAGGTATCAAAAAAACGTCCATTGATGATTGTATCAAATCATATATCTGTATTTGAATTAGCAACATTTCCATGCGTATTCAAGGGCAGTTTTATTGCAAAAAAAGAAATGGAAAATTGGCCTTTGGTTGGTTGGGTTGCAAAAAAATTTGGCGTGATATTTGTTGACCGTCGTCCATCGCATGCGCGTGATGCTTTGTCTGTGGTTCAACAGGCTGTGCAACATGTGTCTTATCCGATGATTTTATTTCCCGAAGGGACGACCACCAATGGCGCATATGTAAAGCCTTTTAAAAGCACACTGTTTAATTTTGTTGAAAATTCGAACATAACGGTTCAGCCGGTTGCGATGCATTATCGCTATAAAGACGGCAGTGTTATTGACGAACAGACGATGGCGGACCATTTTGCATACTTTGACAACGCCAAGGTTGATATGGGCCCACACTGCAAGCGCGAACGCAGTGCTTTTGGTCAAGTATTTCACATAATGATGCTGGGTGGTTTTACTGTTGAAATCACAATGTTGCCACCGCCCCCCCTGACGGGGTTAGACAGAAAGCAGATTGCCGAAGTTCTGCAACAACAAGTATCGGCAAAATTTATGGAATTAAAAGATAAAAAATAAGATTTAATAACCAAAAGAATTCTAAAATGAGAATAGAAAAATTATGTGTTCGCCGATTATTTGGCGATGTTGCTGGTGCTACAACACATGGGCACAAAATGGCAATCAAAGGCGGCTATGTTTATCAAACCTTTCAAGGTGGATATACATTAAGTCCATTGGGGTGGCGTGTTGTTCATAATATTGAAAACATAATTCGTCAGGAAATGAACGCTATTGACGGTCAAGAAATTTTAATGCCGGTTGTTTCTGGCGCAGACCTTTGGCGTGAAAGTGGTCGTTATGACCGGGTTGATGTTCTGGTAAAATTCAAGGGACGCTCTGGTGCAGATTATGTTCTGAATCCAACACACGAAGAAGTTGTTGTTGATTATGTAAAATCTGTTTTGGAAACATATCGTCAAATGCCTTTTATGGTTTACCAGATTCAGACAAAATTCCGCGACGAATTACGTGCGCGCGCTGGCTTGATACGTACGCGTGAATTTATTATGAAAGACGCATATTCGTTTCACGAAACGCAATCTGATTTAGAAGAATATTATAATCGTTGTTTTGATGCTTATGTTCGCATTTATAATCGTTGTGGATTAAGAAATGTTGTAAGCGTCTTGGCGTCTACTGGTGATATGGGTGGCAACATTGCGCACGAATTTCAATTGATAAGTGATGTTGGCGAAGATACATTGTTCTTATGTGATTGTGGTTTTAATGCAAACAAAGAATTAGTCGACGAAAAAAATGGATTATGTCCAAAGTGTGGTGCAAAAATGCGCCTGGTTCGCGGGATAGAGGTTGGAAATATTTTTCAACTGGGTACAAAGTATTCGGATTCTATGAATCTGACCTATACCGCATCCGATGGTTCCGAAAAACATCCAATTATGGGTTGTTATGGTATTGGTGTTGGTCGTACTATGGCGGCTATCATAGAAGAAAGTGCAGACGACAATGGTCCAATCTGGAATATGGCGACTGCACCATTCGCCATAGAGGTCATAGGTCTGTCAGACAAAGACGATTATGTTTCTAAAATGACAGAACAAATTTACATTGCCATAAAATCAGCTGGCATAGATGTTTTGATTGATAATCGTGCGGTGCGTGCTGGTGAAAAGTTCGCAGATGCAGACTTAATCGCGGCCCCAATTCGTTTGATTGTTTCGTCCAAGAACTTGGCTAACAATATAATCGAAGTGAAATATCGTGTAAATGATATCGATACATCTGAATACAAGACCGCATTTGGGTTGGATACTTATTTATCAGAAATAATGGAAACAATATCAAAAATGTCTGGAAAATAGGTAAAAACGATATACAATATATAACGATAAACCAAAAGAGAATACAGAAATGAAGACAGCGATTACACCAACACGCGCGGAAAATTTTAGCGAATGGTATCAAAACCTTATTGTTGCGGCAGATTTGGCTGAAAATGCACCTGTGCGTGGTTGTATGACAATTAAACCATATGGTTGGGCAATATGGGAATTAATGCGTGATGAAATGGATCGTCGCATCAAGGCGCATGGTGTCCAAAATGCAAACTTTCCATTATTAATACCGATTGACTTTTTTAATAAAGAGGCAGAACACGTCGCAGGCTTTGCCAAGGAATGCGCTGTTGTTACACATCATCGCCTGAAAATGATTGATGGCACCCTGCAACCCGACCCAGATTCAAAATTGACAGAACCATATATTATTCGTCCGACATCTGAAACGATTATTGGCGAAGCGATGTCCCGTTGGGTTCAGTCTTATCGTGATTTGCCACTAAAATTGAATCAGTGGGTGAATGTTATGCGGTGGGAAATGCGTCCACGTATGTTTTTGCGCACGTCTGAATTTAATTGGCAAGAAGGGCATAATGTATTCGCAACACACGAACAGGCAAACGCAGACGCGCGCGAAATGCACAAAATGTATGGCAACTATATGCGCGATATTTTGGCAATACCGTCAATTATGGGCGAAAAGACCCCCGAAGAACGTTTTGCTGGCGCGGATCACACATATACATTGGAACATATTATGCAAGACGGCAAGGCATTGCAGGCCGGAACCTCGCACGATTTAGGACAGCATTTTTCAAAATCCTTTGGTATTCAGTTCTTGGGTACTGACGGTAAATTGCAATATGGTTGGACGACATCGTGGGGAACGACAACACGTATGATGGGGTCGATGTTTATGATACATTCCGATGACGATGGTCTGATTTTGCCACCTGCGGTTGCGCCATATCAGGTTGTGATTATACCAATCACACGTGAAGAAACCGCGGATGCGTTAAATGCCTATGCGGAACAGTTGGGTGAAAAATTGCGCGCAAATGGTGTTCGTGTCTTGGTTGACACAACCGATATGCGTGCGCCAGATAAAATGTGGAAATGGATTAAGCGCGGTGTTCCATTGCGTGTTGAAATCGGTAGTCGTGAAATGGACACAGACCAAGTAACCATTACCCGTCGCGACATTGGTCGTGAATCTAAGCGTACAATCAGTTCTGACGAATTGATTTCAACTGTTAATGACATTATGCGCGATATTCACGATACTATGGTTGCGCGTGTTGAAAAGCGCAACACAGAAATGATACACGATGTTGCTGATTTAGACGCATTAGAAACAGCGCTTTCCAATGGTGAAATTGGATTTTTCCGAATTAAATACGAACTGACCAAGAATGACCGCTTTGATGGTCTGATGGAACAGTACAAGATTACCCGTCGTTGTTTAGACGACAGAAATCCTGAATACGTATTTGTAGCAAAATCATATTAAAAAAAACGGGTTTTATCCCGTTTTTTTAATATGTAACAAAAAAGGCTAAATATGAAAAAAAATATGTATGACATAATAAAAAAACAAAATGGCGAAAACTTTGCAAGGGCAATTCGCAATTATGACAATGGAATTCTTGATATTCCTGGCATTGACAAGATTGTTAAAAATGCTGGTCGTGATGCGGGGCCGATAATGCAGTATCTGGTATCATTAAAAGGAATAAAAATCAAAGAACAAACGGAATATCATGACCCGATTAAGTTACTAGATTCGGCGGGTTATAACGCGTATGTTGCGGACACACTGGAAAAACAAAATGCGATTAAGTGCTTTTTTGCACCTGGCGAAGAATTGTGCACATTTGATGATGCAAACAGGTTTAATAAATATCATATTTTAAATGCAGTGCACAAGGACATAGATAATATCAAACGTGTGGATTATAAGAAACCACAACGCGAGGACAGATATGGAACATCTGTGATGTCTATTCAACTTTTGAAAGCAGGGGGACATGTAAGTATTAAAAACAGATACAACCATTCTGTCAGGAATCCTGATAATACCTATGGTTCGAATCCGGATAACATTATTTATGGTCTGTCATATTCACTAAAAGAATATTTTGGTGTTGATTTTTCATCTCAGGGGGGGTATTTGCCTGAAAATTATGTGCTGGTTGGAAATCAGATTTGCAAATACGAAACCAAGATACGCAATGTCTACTGTGCCGAAGAATTTTATGTCAAGAACGACAGGATTTTTCCGATTAATAAAAATTATGAAAAGATGCTAGAAAACGGAATCTTGTTAAATTTAAAGGATAAAAAAGTTTCAGACATTGTTAATGGTGGCAGTGGTTCATTTGCTGCAACTGTTGGAATGCGTCAGGGTTTTGTTGCGTCTTTGAACAAGGCGGTATCTGGAAAAAAATTACGAATATCAAAAAGCAAACTTGGTGGTTATGATATTATCGCAAATGGCAAACAGATATTAACCGTAAATAAATGCCATATTGTAAATATAAATATTCCAGATGCAGAAGTAATAGATTTAAGCAACCACGAAGAATTTCGTGGTATTTTTAACTTAAAAAATGTAAAAAAATTGGCATTAGTAAATTGTGATTTATCTGGGGTTGAACAGTTGATAATGCCAACAGCAGCCAAAGTTTTAACATTGTCGTCTGTGCAATTACCAGAATGCGTTTTAGATTTAAGTTCAGTGGCAGAAATGATGATAACAAAAGCTGATTTGTCGCGCGTAAAGACAATCATCCTGCCAAGGAATAAGGATTTTATTTCTTTTACCAAAGTTGTTTTTCCAGCATGCGATTTGGATTTTAGCGGTATCAAAAAAATAAATTTATCAGACTGTGATTTGTCAAAAGTACGCAGTATAAAATGGCCACTGCATTATCTATCAGAACACAATATGATAAAATTATGCGATTCAAATGCGCAACAGCAACTAAGTAATCGCATAAAGCACAACTGTATCTATCGCCAACGATAAGACATGGTTATAATAATTCAAGCCTCGCTAATTTGCGGGGCTGTCTATTTTATCTAGTTCTGATTTGCGGGTGGCATAAATTTCTTGATTTAGTCTGAATTCGTTTTCGCGGTTAAAGATATCGTTTAACCCGTCCAATTTGATAAAACAAAAACCGCCCAGAAAAATCAAAAGCGGTTGGAGTTCAAAGACTATCAAAGCGAATAGTGGGCTTATTCAATATATTCACCACACTCCAACCAAAGTGTTGGAGTATTTAACGCCCCTGCAGGCGCGCTTTGTGGAATCTTTGAATTCCAAATACAGCATCGCTGTATCAATACAATCTTAGCATAATTTTTACCACTGTCAAACCATATAAAAAATCCCCCAATCGGGGGAATTTTATTCTGTTAGTGTTGTTGTGTCTAGATTGATTTCGTTATCGGACGTTTCTTCGTTTTGTTCGATTGCGTTTGCAACACTCTCAATCTGCAACAATTGGTTTTCCAGTGCCGCACGTTCAGATGATTTATAACCTGTTCCTTCAGCGGACTCTTCTGATTCTTTTAATTTTTTTGTTACCGCAGGATTTATTAAATTTTGATAAATTTCAATTGCTTCGCGCGCGCCCGCCATATCACGTGCAAGTAATTTATTTTCGGGTCCAGGAAAGAACCATTCATCAAGTTTAACCGCAGTTATCTGCATAACTGGACGCATACGCGCCTGAGATAACCATTGTGGTAAAAACGGCATATCAGAATAGTACCATAATGCACCCCAATATACACCACCCATAACAACAACACCGCGAATAATACCAAATATCACACCAAGTGTTTTATCTGTGATGTTCATTATACTGTCTTGGATTTTGTCGCGTAATTTTTGATTCAAGATACCAACCAACAACAGCACTGTAAAAAACACAACGAAATAAGATGCAATCAATGTCCCAACAGTTGAATCGGACAAATCAAACCAAGACTGCAATAACTTATCCAGCCAAGGCGATGCAAATCGTGCAGAAATTGCTGCAACAATCCACGATAATGTTGCGACTGTTTCATACACACCGCCACGAATCGTCGCCCATACCGTAGATGCCAAAACTACGCCAATATAAACATAATCAAGAATCGTTAAATCAAACATATTTTTTCCCTATGTTTATAATAATGGGGCTGATTTTATTTTTTGTTATTTACAGGACATTTTCTGCCAATACAAAAAAATTATCAGCCCCAAAATTTTAAATAATCAAAACACCTACGTAATTATTGTGTGCGTAATTATTGTGCTTGTGCTGGTGCTTCTTCAATCGCCTTTGCCGAGAATTGCAAAACTGCCTTTTTACGATCTGCATTGCGTGCCTTGAACGCGTCCGCATCTTCTTCCATTGCTTTACGATTAGATGCAACCAATGTCTTTTCTTCTTCGTTCAATGAAGCATTCAGTAATTCACGCATTCCATCCAACAATAAACCAGAATATCCCCGTTCACATTTATCGCCATAAACAATAACAGGAACACCGCCAGATTTCAATCCACACCGTTTCAGAGCCTCTAAATAAGTGGGACCATTATCAGGATTTGAAACATCAACTTCTGTAACAGTCAAGTTTGGATATTCGTATACTAATCTGCCTGAAATATCATTGCGTGCATAATGGCAATATGGGCAGGATGGTGAATAATAGATTGTTATAACTTCTGATGCTGAGGCTGCATTAATCAAAGACAACCCCAAAATTGCAGATAAAAACGATAATTTTTTCATTAAAGACTCCTTTTCTAGTAATTCGATTATAGAAAAATTTTTACACGCTATGCAAGTGCTTTTTATTAAATTTTTCCTGTTGAATTTTTTTTAGAATATCGCAAAATTAATTCAACCAAACGGAGAAAAAACAATGTTCACACTATCCCAATTTCCCTTGCCATATGCCACAGATGCGTTGGCGCCGTACATTTCTGCTACGACCCTTGAAACACATCATGGGCGCCATGTCGCAACATATATTGACAATTTGAACAAATTGATTGAAAACACACCCTATGCAGATTTATCATTGATTGAGATAATTAAAGAATCTGCAACCAAACCCGAAGATAAAAAGATTTTTAATAATGCCGCACAGGTATATAATCACGATTTTTTCTTTCATGGAATGTGTCCACAGTGCGATGCAAAAATTCCACAAGAAATCATAGAATATTTTGGTAGTGCAGAAAACTTCAAGAATCGTTTTAAAGAATCGGCAACTGCACTGTTTGGCAGTGGTTATACATGGTTGGTTCGCGACGGCGATTCGTTAAAGATTATCAACACATCGAATGCAGACACGCCAATTGCGCATGATATGCAACCTATATTAACACTGGATGTGTGGGAACATTCGTATTATTTGGATTACAAAAACAAGCGTGCAGATTTTATAGATAACTTTTTGAATAATCTGGTTGATTGGAATTTTGTTGCTGAAAATTTAAGTAAATAATAAAACTTGCATTTATATAAAAAACACCGGCGGGGAGGACGAAAGCCGGTGTTTCTTCTGTGCTTTGACACAGAAACTGGTGTTAGCCCTTAATTATCTAACCAATCATATGGGATAGAGCTATAATCTGACAATCCTGTACACCCTTTGTATGTAGCCCACAGGCTAGCATTCCAGATTTCATATAAATATTTTCCATTTATACGCGCA
>JAFXFG010000021.1 GCA_017520675.1 Alphaproteobacteria bacterium | reverse complement strand
TTCCCGCAGACAGCAAATCTTGCGAGTTCTGTGGAAAATGGTCTTTTGACCGATTTGAATATGCAGGATATATAACCGCTGATTGCGATGGGATGGCACAAAGTTATTATGAAAATACTGCTGTTGAAATCAATGCTGCAAATATTATCCTTGGCGGTTATGATAATGACGAAAAAGCCCAAGAAATTTTGGTAAAAAAAGATACAGACACAACAGAAAAATTTTATGTTGCAAATTCTGATTTGATATACATATATTCAGATGGATGTAAGTTTTATTTTCAGCGGATGCCATCAAAAGAAACCAACACATACGGCCGTGATGATTTTTCAATTCATGGCGGGCCGGTATTCTGTTGCTAACTTTCCCATATCTAAATACCTTCATTTTAAACCCAACGCAATTTTCGCTATGTTCAAAGTATCTGAAGCGACCACTCGTGCACGTTTCGCACCCGCATCCAAAATTGCGTTCAGCACATCTGGATTTTTGAACTGCTGATATTTTGATTGAATATTTCCAATCAAATCACAAACTGCATCGGCAACCTCTCGCTTGAAATCACCATATCCGCGCCCAGTGAAGCGTTTTTCTATATTCTCTATACTTTCACCGGTTGTTGCAGCCAGTATGCTCATCAAATTTGAAATCCCGGGTTTGTTTTCTTCGTCAAACTGCACCACCGATTCACTATCTGTGACCGCAGACATTATCTTTTTTCGAACCAATTTCAAATCATCCATCAAAAAAACCGTCCCTGGGTTCGGGCCGTCCGATTTGTTCATCTTTTCTGTCGGATTTTGCAGGTTCAATATCTTGTTCCCAACAGGCGCAATATAGACATCGGGTTCATTAAATGTATCGCCATATCGCTTATTAAAACGTTGTGCCAAATCGCGTGTCAATTCTACATGTTGTTGTTGGTCCAGACCCACTGGAACTATATCTGTATTATACAGCAAGATATCAGCAGACATCAACGGCGGATACACAAACAGTCCTGTATCAATGCCATTTTTGCCTGCGTTTTGCGATTTTAATTTGAATTGTGTCATGCGCGACAATTCGCCCATATGGGTCTGGAATGTCATTATAAAGCCCATAATGCCGTGTTCCAGAACATCACTTTGTCGAAAGACGGTTGTTTGTTCTGGATCTATACCGCATGCCAAATACATGGCGATACAGTCATTGACCGCGTTGCGCAATTCAACTGGGTCACGTGGCGATGTTATCGCATGCAAATCCGCCACAAATATATAACTTTTGTATTGTTTTTGGCGCGTTACAAAGTTCTTAATTGCACCCAGATAGTTGCCGAGTGTTAGGTTCCCACTGGGGCGCACACCGGTTAACATAACTTTTTGTTCATTGTTTTTCATTTTATAATCCTTTTGTGTTTGTATTGACCGATTGACCAGCGTTGCAAATAAACGCAAGCACGCCAGACAACCAGCCCTAAATTATTTTGTTTTTTAAGAGAGAGTTTTATTTCGAAAAAATATTACAAACACCATCGTTCAGCACAGCTAAACAATGAGGAATCAAAAGTAGTAAAAATCACACTTTCGTTTTTCATGTCCTTTATATTATAGTACTTTCTTTCAAAAAGTCAATATACACATCAAACATAGAATACTGGCGGATGGTGAGGGGCACCTCGATATACGTTAAGTAAAAATTTACAAAAATCTTAATCGATTTTTGTCTTTTTACTATACGTATATTCTCGTATTCGCTCGGCACGTTGTGCCTGCGCGGCAACCGTTACGATTTTTGCGGTTTTTACCGCAAAATCTTAAAGAACGCATAGTTGACTTGATTTGTTATGAATGCATAAAAAACTGTGCAACAAATGTTTGAAAAATCTTTCGCAAATGCATACATAACCGTTGATGCAATAAAAAAAGATTTACCGGGGGCTGTTGCTAAGATGATGGTAGATTATAATTTGATGTGACAAAAATCAGCACAAAAGAGAGAAATATAACCTGTCCGTATTTGGATGCTCTTTGTCGTTTTTGTGGCACATATCAATTTTTTATGGTACAATACAAGCCATAAGATGGGTCTAAATATGAATACAACAGATGTGGAACTTTTACGTACGGGTCTTGCCAGGCAAATAGCCGATGCAGATGCCTGGCCCACGTGGCGTGACAAGCAAAAACTTGAGCCTTTTCGTGAACTTGTGTCTGACAAATTTACAGACGAACAAATAGCACATAGTTATTTTAAATTGCCAACAGGCTATGGCAAAACGGTTATGTTTGCGCGTATGGCACGTGCTTATTTTGATGCGCTTATTGCAACCGGTACAAAAAAACACCAAAAAATTGTAATAATTGTGCCACGTTTATCACTGATAGAACAAACACAGAAAAAACTAGAAAAATTCGCAAACATTACCGCAACAGAATTCAGTGGTAAGAAAAAAGATAACAGCAGTGATGTTATTATCACGACCTATAATTCATTGGGAAAATTATTCGGCGTTGTAGATTTTAACGATGTGGGACTAATTTTTGCGGACGAGGCACATCATATGCTTGGCAAAAAGATTTCTGAACGATTAACTTTTTATAATAAATTTGTTCCAATTATAGGTTTTACCGCCACGCCAAAATATGAAGCAAATCGTGCAGTTGCGAATATGTTAAATACTGAAATATTTGCGATGGATATTCCAAAGGCCGTCGAAATTGGCGTTTTAAGTCCAGTTAAGAATATTCTTTATCGGTCAAGTATTGTTTGCGACTTATCCAATATACCTGCAACAAGTACCGGCGATTACGATTATGAAAAAATAACGACAAAAATCAGCCCAGAAACACTGGCAACGGAAATCGCGCGTGTTTATGCGGATGGTTTTGAAAAAGAAACAGGAACAAGGTTTAATACCCTAAAAGCAATAATAAACTGTCCAAATGCGGCAACTGCGAATTTACAAGCAGAAAAAATAAATGAAATTATGGGGCGAGATGTTGCAATATCTTTGCACAAGGTTGGAATTAGCGACAAAGAATATGATCGTTTAAAAGGCGAATTTGAATCTGGCAGATACACTGTTGCATGTCAGGTTGGCACCTTGACCGAAGGGTTTGATGATGTAACGGTTTCTATGTGTATAAATTATCCGACACGTTCGCGGGTCAAAGCGGAACAGACCGCCGGTCGAGCAATACGATTGGATGAAGATAACCCCGATAAAATTGCATTTGTTTTGGATACTATATTTCGTGCCACAAAAAACGAAGCGCCCGAAGAAATTTTATACACCGCATCAAGTGCGCACCAAGTGTTATTCAAAGATATAGCCGAGGGCAATATCGTTTTGTATCCCAAGGATTTTCAACGTGATAAAACTAACATAGGTACACGCACTCATGGCAATGTCGAATTTGTGGATTTCGACTTGATTACGGATAGTGCAACCCTAATCGAATTGAATCGTCGAACCGAAGAACGCATAGCAGATGAGTTTATTCCCAAAAAAACGGATGAATGGTTATCAGCTAACGATTTAGCAAAAGATGAAGATTTTCCAAGTGGGACCCCAGTGAAAATCAACACAGCCTTAGTTGAACTGGAACATGATCCGGAATTTAGAGGTTTTATACAAGACATGAAAACCGCGGGCGGTCAGATTGTTAAGTGCATACACGAAAGTAAAAAACAAGCATTTGCAGAAAGATCAGGTTTTAATTACTATCCGCCCAAAACAGATGAATGGCTATGTGCTAACGATTTGGCGAAAGACAAAAATTTTCCAAACGGTAGTTGGGGCAACATCAAAAACGCATTGGAAAAATTTGAACACGATCTTGACTTTGTAGGATATATACGTGATATGAAAAGTGGTGGCTTTGTGGTCAAGTGCATACACGAAAGTAAAAAACGAGCATT
>JAFXFG010000020.1 GCA_017520675.1 Alphaproteobacteria bacterium | reverse complement strand
GCGCAATCCCCGCGGGATTATTCGCGGGTATATCTGGCGCACCAGCAAGTAGTATGTTCAGCAGCACCTTTTATGGTTGCAGTGGTTTAACATCAATCCCCGAAAACCTGTTTGGTAATATTTCTGGTACGGCACAGCCTTATATGTTCTCCAAAACATTCTATAACTGCACATCCTTAACCGGCCCATCTGCGCGTATAAATGGGCAATACCTGTATGAAATCTGGCCCAGTGCCACAACAACTCAGGTTAGTGATATGTACTATAACGCAACCAAATTGGATGATTATTCCAACATACCAACCGTATGGAGATAATCCCGACTGCAACACCAGTTTCTGTGTCAAAGCACAGAAGAAACACCGGCTTTCGTCCTCCCCGCCGGTGTTTTTTATATTTTATTAAATACATCCTTATTAATCCCCACCACCACATCTTCTTCATACGGTATAATAATACCGTATCGATTTTTCTTGACTTTTCTGCTGGATTAACGCATAATATGCGCGCTTTAATTTATAAACCATAGGAAAAAATAAAAATGGCAGCGACAAAATCGTTAAAAAAATGTGAATTAGATGCAAAATGGTATCTGATTGACGCAACTGATTGCACGCTGGGACGTTTGGCGGCATATACTGCAAACATCCTGCGTGGCAAGCATAAGCCAACATGGACACCAAATATGGATTGTGGCGACCATGTTGTTATCATCAACGCAGATAAGGTTGCTTTATCTGGGCACAAGGCTGATAAAGACCGTTTCTTCTGGCACAGTTTGTGGACAGGCGGTTTGAAATCCCGCACTTTGGGTCAAATGCGTGATGAAAAGCCAGAAAAATTAGTATTCAACGCAGTAAAACGTATGATGGGTCGTCGCACTGCTGTTGCATTGGCTAACAAGCGTTTAACAAAACTGCATGTTTATGCTGGCGCAGAACACAAACACACTGCACAAAATCCACAGGTTATCGATTTTGCAGGCTTGAACCGTAAAAACAAAAGGGGCGAATAATGGCAGAGGCAAAAAAGACAGTTGCCAAGACAACAAAAAAGGCAACAACAGCAAAGAAAGCAACTGCTAAGAAAGCACCAGTTGCAACACCAAAATTAAATGACGCAACATACGCAACCGGAAAGCGCAAAGATTCTGTTGCACGCGTGTACTTAATGCCAGGCAAGGGCAACATCATCGTCAACGGCAAACCATCGGCTGAATATTTCCGTCGTGCTGTATTGCAAATGATTATCGCACAACCATTTGGTGTAACAAATCGCGAAACATCATACGACATTGTTGCAATCGTCCAAGGTGGCGGTCTGTCTGGTCAGGCTGGTGCAGTAAAACATGGTATTTCCAAAGCATTGGAAAAAGTCGAACCAGAACTGCGCGCTGTATTAAAGACCGCTGGTTTCTTGACCCGCGACAGTCGTGTTGTCGAACGCAAGCACTATGGTTATCGCAAGGCACGTCGTTCTACACAGTTCAGCAAACGTTAATTATTTCGAACGAATGCAAAGAATCCCACCAATGTGGGATTTTTTATTATTGCTTTAATAAAAAAACAGTGTATAATCACCAAGCAATTCTAATATAAGATTAGGGGTCTCATATGTTTACAAAAGAAAAAATCAAAGATTTACATTATTCAGTTAATGGTACAATTTCTGCAGACACACTGCAAAAGGTGGCTGATGAAATATTAACAGAACGCGGCAAAACGATGAAAATGGCTGGTTTTCGCACAGGGAAAATTCCATTATCTATTTTGCGTCAAAAATTCAATGCATCTGCATATGGCGAAGCAATTGACAAACTGATGAATGAAGATTTAAATAATTATATCACAGACAAAAAAATACGTCTTGCAGGCGCACCACAGGCAGATTTATCTGGCTGGGAAATTGGCAAAGATGCAGAATATTCTATGGAATTTGATATTTTGCCAACTTTACCTGCAATTGATTTAGAAAAATTCACTGTAACAAAAAAGACCACCGACCTAGACGAGGCAGAGGTTGAAACCGCGCTGGAAAACATCCGCAAAAGTCGCAGTATTGCAGAAAAACAAGACGAAAACTATATTGCTGCCAATGGCGATGTTGCTGTAATCGACTTCAAGGGCTTTGTTGGCGACACCGCATTCGAAGGTGGCGAAGCAAAAAAACATCACCTGATTTTGGGTTCTGGCGCATTTATTCCTGGATTTGAAGACCAAGTCATCGGGCACAAAATTGGCGATAAATTTGATGTAAATGTAAAATTCCCTGCAGACTACCATGCAGAAAACTTGGCTGACAAAGATGCAAGATTCGAAGTCGAAATTCATGAAATTCGCAAACATATTTTGCCAGAATTAAATGACGACTTGGCCAAAGCAGTCGGTCAAGAATCAGTTGACGCACTGCGCAATCATATTCGCAACATCTTAACAGAACAATATAACGAAGTTGCTCAACGCGATATGCGTAATGAATTACTGGACATCTTGGCGGACAAAATCAAATTAGAACTGCCAGAAACATTGGTTAACCAAGAATATGAAATTGCAAAATCCGAATTTGACCGTTCTCATGCACACTGCCATGACGAAAAATGCGATCACAAATGGGATGAAAAACAAGAACACAAAGACGCAGAACGTCGTGTAAAATTAGGCCTTATATTGGCTGAATGGGGCACACAAAACAAAGTCGAAGTTACACGCGAAGATTTACAGCAGGCCATTTGGGCCGAAGCGGCGCGTTATCCAGATCCAAAACAAGTATTTGAATTCTATAACAAGAATCAAAATGCTTTGGCAATGTTGCGTGGTATGTTATTCGAACGCAAGGCACTGGATGCTATGTTAACGCATGTCAAGACCAAAGAAAAAAAGGTCAAAGCAGACGAATTATTCAAACAAGCAAGTGTTCGCTAAGACTACAAAAAACAAAAGAACGTGTTATTAGCACGTTCTTTTTATGTAATAGAAAAAAATAGCATCACAAATAAAAATACTTTTACACAAAAAAAATCCCCTGATGGGGATTTTTTTAATTCAATGGCGGGAAACACTCATCACCACCAATCACACAACACATATATTCTCCGTCTATCAAAACAGATTCTTCGCCACCACAGCACCCATTAACATCTGGCGCATTACCATCATCACAAGTCTCGACTACTTCTGTTTCTGCAATCATTTCAGACGCTGTTTGCTGCAACAAAGGCGATTCATCTTCATAAGAATCATAATCCACACCATCATCATAACCATAATCATAAGGCTGCGATTCAAAATCTGGTGTATAATCATTTACCACTTCTTCTGATGTTACAATCTGTTGAATCTCCGGCTCTTCATATTCCACAACCGGTTCATTATATTCCACAACCGGCTCTTCATATTCCACAACTGATTCTTCCTGTGGTTCAACAACTGGCACAGATACAGGTTCTGCCTCAACAACCTCAGCGGGTTTTACAATCTCTGCCACCGGTTCAACAAAAACAGCATCAGCAGAAGAAACACCATAAACAGGTTTTTCCCTCAATATTTCTTCCTCAGTCTTTATCTGCACCAATTTAACTTCCTGCTCTGACAAGAAAGGTGTTTCAACCTTATCTTCAACAATTTCTTCGACTTCGACTGGTTTTTCTGATGTTTCAACAACAACAGGTTCCACTTCTGGTGTCAAGACAACAGGTTCTGGTTCCGAAACTGGCACAACTTCTGGTTCAACAGATTCATCAAAAACAACCTCAGGTTCCTGCAAATCAACGACTGGTTTTTCCTCCGCCAAGACATCAACAATTTCGACCCCAACAGGCTCAACTGATACCATTTCAACGACCTGCATATCTTGTGAAGTTTTTTCTGTCTGTACATCATCCGACACAACATCTTCAACTGGCTGTGTTTTTACCCCTAATTCTGGTGTACTATCTCCTGCAGACTTCTGATACAGCCACAATGTAAATACAGACAAAACAATCAACAGTACCAACATTGCATAATAGATTACAGACGGCTTACGAGTTACAGTTTCATCAACCGCCACCGGCGCCGCAGCCACAACACCATCTGTTTCCAATTTTGATTTCATCGGTGAAACAGGTCTAAAATCAGAACTTATCGGGGCAGGTGATACATCTGACGATTCCGAATTTTCCCCTGTCAAATCATCCTGAGAATAATTTTCTTGAACATCTTCTGCAATAATTGGTTTTGGCATGATTGGCTCATACACAGGATTCTGTTGAGGCACAGTATATTCAACTGTTTTTTCTTCTTCCAAAGGTTCTTCTAATGCGACTTCTGGTTCGACATGTGGAATTTCCAGTGGGGCAAATCCACTCAACAATTCAGAATCAATCTTTTCGTCCGCATCCTGTTCATAAGCATCAACAACAGGCGCAACATTAAATTCAGGCTTTGTTACAACAGGCGAATACTCTTCAAAATCTGTTTTTTCCTCATCCACTGGCATAAAATCATCCTCTTGAGTTTCATCCGCCCCCAGATCTAGCCCATCGTCTTTTTCATCAAACACAGGCATAAAGTCTGGTTGCACACTTGGTACTTTATTATCTATTGCCTCAGCACCGTTAAAATCAACAGGCTTAAAAGCAATATCTTCATCAAGAACATTTGGATCTTCGTCAAACAAGGGCTTTACTTCATCTTCTGCCATAATTTCTGCCTCTTCTTCAAAATCTTGATTTATATCTGCCGCTTCAATTTTTTTCTCGGGCAAATTAACACCAGCCGCCATAACCAAGCCTGTTTGCATTGGCTTTGTTGGCAATCCAGAAAAATCATTTTCAGAAACATTTTCTAATTTTTCCAAAATGGCATTTGCAGCATCAATTTCGTCTTGTGCATTTACCAATCTTTTTTGTGCATTATCCACACGTTTTCTTGCACGATTTATTTTTTCAGTTGTTGAATCAATTTGCGCTTCGGTCCGCAAGATTTTAGCCGCCGATTGTTTCGTAGGCTCTTTACCAATATCCGCACGTTGCGCGCTTAACCTTGCACGCAGTTTTTTTACTTTTTCCTGTAATCCTGCGATTTTTTCTTGTGTTTTTTCAATAGTATCACGTGCTTTTTCAACAGTTAACTCCGCATCATCGCGTCTTTCGATTGCTGCATGCACTGCGGCAACATTACGAAAATGTTCCAATCGCACCAATGCATCATCCAGCGCATCACCAGAATTATATGCTTGCAACAAATCGTCATATTCGCTTAATCCAGAATATTCAATATCTAACTTTTGATATTTATTATCTTTTTTTGGACGAATTGTTTCCAAATCCACCCCATAATCATTCATCAGAATATCGTCCCACTTACGATTTCCGATTGGATTAATAACCAACAACACATTCGGCTTAGTATCGCTTTCAAAGAAATCTAAAACAAACACCAGTTTATCATCAGCATCATAATACGCGCGCAACAAACCGCCTGCGACATCATAGTCAACAAAACTTAGTGTTTTAAAAAGATTCTCTCTCTCTGCTTGCATCTATCTAAATCCTATTTAGCAGTTGTCTTTTTTGGTGGTGCAAACTGATAAGCCTGCTTGCAGTGTTCATAACAATACGGTTTTCCAACGAACACAGTTTCGCCACAAAAATGGAAATTTTCTGAATCTGGATCACCGATTGGCCAACGACACTGATTCGGTTTTAACCCTGCCATTTCCAAAGAATGTTGAATAATCCGCTGATGTGCAGCCAAACTTTTTTCAGACACCTTAGCATTAACTTCTTTTGTTTCTACTGCAATTTTTTTAGTTTCAACCTTTGCTTTCTTATCAGCCTTAGCAACGGACTTTTTGGACTCTCCCTTAACATCCACCTTTTCAACCGTCTTTTTTTCAGACTTTTTTTCAACCGTTTTTTTAGTACTTTCAATTGGTTTTTCTTTTTTAGTTGTTTTTTTTGACTCCGTCTCAGCCCCGACTGCACCACCAGCCTTAGCATTCCACCCCAGTCGGTTCAACTTACCAACGACAGCATTCTTAGACATACCCAAACGGCGACCAATTTCAGATGTTGACAGGCCCTTACCAATTAAAGACTTTAATTTTTTTAACGCAGTTGTATCCCAACCTTTACTCATTTTACAAAACCTCTAACATATATTATAATCTAAGTGTATCATATTTCCGATTCGAAAGGCAAGGGGGAAAAACATGATTTTTTACATATTTTACATTATTTTATCACTATTAGCCATATACTACATCATTCAAATATCAATTGCAGACTTTCGGCGCAGAATAATTCCAGACGCATATTTATTTCCGCTTATGCTGATTGGATTATGTTTTACAACCTTTTTTCCGTATCCTATCAGCATATCTGACGGGGTCATTGGCGCAGTTTTTGGCTATACAACCACAGCGTTTATTGGCTATGTGTACGATCGTATTATACAAAAACACAAAAATCAGCCCCATCCACCAATCGGTATGGGCGACATAAAATTGATTGGTGTTGGTGGCATATGGCTGGGGGTATACGGGTTATCTATTGCACTTATAATATCTTGCATCAGTGGTGCAATTTGGGCGCATTTTAATCACGCAAAGTACATTCCCTTTGCACCATTCTTTTTACTGGGTGGATTTTTGGCTTTTATTAGTCTGATATTTTTGCTATAATACTACAAAAGTAGGACAGGAACAACCCCAACCAAGAACAAAAAAATTGTCTAGAACCGTACACCTTTCAAAAACCGTATTATTCTGCACAAAGTATTTATTTGTGATTTTTTCTCTGCTTTTTATATTTTCAGACAATGCAAAGGCACTTATGTCCAAAGATGGTGTTATACAAAATGTGCAAACATACTCGTCAAATCCGTTTTGGCAAATGGGAACAAATTCATATAATCAGCGCACCCCATCGGCGATATATGCAACTGGGACCGCTGTTGAAACATCTGATTGTCAGGTTTTGGTTTCTGGACTGGTTTCTGCACAATGTATGCAAAGGAACAATTGTATTTCGACACAACTCTCGGACATTCGTCCTGCAATAATGTTACAATTATCCCGAATTCCTGGCGGAAACTATGCAACTGCATGCGCCGGTTATATTGACAACGCATTTGACACATTTATCAAAACGCGTGGGAATGCTGCCCCCCAACAGGGTCAGGTTAATTTTCCATCGCCAACCACCCCCAACCCAATTGCAGACACCCCCACAATTCAAATTCAAAATCCATACGCACCAAAAACACCAGATTGGCAGTCTGACATAATGGAACGCAAACTAGAATTACAACAATTACAGGCTGCAAATGGGGCGGGAAACACTGGTCTAGAACGTGCCACATTTCCCACATCTGCATCAGATTTATCATATGCACAGCGCATTGAAAACGCCAAACAAGGCTATGAACCCTATACCAACAAATCAGCCTTTGTCCCAATCGAAATAGAGGACGAACAAGATTACTTGGCGCGCAAAAATAAGAAAGCAGAAGAACATGATTTGCTAAATTTGTCGCATGAAGAATTTTGCAAGAAATACCCGAACCATTCAAATTGTAAAAAAGATAATCCAAACGACAATAACATACAAGACAACGACTTGGACGTTATAGAAGACGAAATATTATTTATACTATAAGAGCAACTAACATATGAAACATACGATAAAAAAAATATTTGTAATTATAATCTGTACAATCTGCACTTCAAATGTATTTGCAGAAACAACCCAACACAATGATGTACTAAATAATTGTATGCATGCGATATCAAATGACGAAAACTTCAAAAATACTATGGCATCAGAAATATTTCCAGATGCATCTATGCTTAACCAAGAAACCGTTACAGAAAACAAATCAAAAATTATGGGTTTAATCGGTTCAGAATTATTATCGTTATGTTCTGCCAACCTTTCAACACTTACCAAACGCGCCAATGGCAAAGTATGGTATAAACGCGACGGAAAAACGTATGCTTTTCAATTCAAAATGGACGATTTGTTTTCATATCTAAACATTCCGACCAGTATAATGGTTTACAACAATCGTAATTTAAAATCTGGTGACATTATTAAGTTATCCGACATTCCAAAACTTTACTGGTCTGACGAATGTTCTGATCATGTTATATGGGATAATCTTGACGATGACGCAGGTATTAACATTGCAGGTCAAGCAGTATTTTCACAATACGGTGGCAGCGACAACGAATTTTTTCTTGATTTCGAAGAAGGTAACAATCGTCGTGCCTTCCCAGGCCTGGTTTTAATGGACAAAACACACTCAACCAAAGAAGAACTTGTTTCCTTTAATAATTTACCCACTGCGATAAAAGCCGCCCAACAATTTGCGTCTGCACTAAACGATACACGTTGCGCAAACGACGGTCTATCTGTTTATGTTGTCAGCACAAATGTAGAAAAATTGAGCACAGACAAAGATGTCTGGGGAATTGTGGCTATCGTCACTGGCGGCCTCGTTGCTGGGGCAATATCCCTCATCCCAGGCGAAATTCAGCACATCGACCAAGTTACGGTCATTGATGGGCCGTATTTAATCAAATAAAAAAAATGCTAAAACGGATTGGTTGTTTTTTTACTTTTTGTTTATTTCCGCTTAGTATCTTAGCGGCCAAAGAACCAATCAACCAATACGACTGCACGACGCGTATATTTTCAAATGCACTGGCCGATAGCATCAACAACATCGACCCAAACGCCCCAGAAATAGACATTCGTCAATGGGTACTTAGTACCTTCTCATCCAAAACAACCCTTGAATCTATTTTAGAGTGTCCAGAAATAAAATCTATATCTGACACAGACACAATAAAATTCACACCACTGCAACACACATTTTCAAACGGTCGCAAAATTGTTATTAATTATGAAACACAACCAAAATTATTAAAACAGCGCCTTAAATTATTAACCAAGCGCCCATTACCATCTGACGAAGCCAGTCCACAAATCGGTCCAGACTCAGATTCGCTGTGGACAAATACAGATCCTGCCTGGTATGGAATTATGGTTGTCGAACATGGCGCATTGGATGAATTTGTTGGTCCTGATAAAAACAACACAATTTCACTTAAATATATCGAAGAAAACATTGATACACTTTACCCACATGGCGCCAATTGCACAAACAAAAGCGCACTGGCAAAAAACAATGCTGCCATTAATCGGGCTGCAACCCAGGCAATTGACATCCAATCACAAACGGACAAGCGGGACACTAACGATTACTATGTTGCCGGCGATGTTAATCTGCAATGGATATCTTATGCACAAATCGCGCTTGATGTTGCGATTACGGTTATAACATTTGGGGGTGGGGCGGTTTTATCTGGTGTAACAAAATCTGCACGCGCGGCACGTGCCGCCGACAATCTAAAAGACACAATTAAAATTCTTAACACAACCGATGATGTTATGAAATACACAGACGCGCTACGAACCGCCACGAAAATCCAAGATCAAATCAAGACACTTGATGCCGTCAATGACGCCGCTAAAATCGCCAATTTAACCAACGATTTAGACAATATAAACGACACTATAAAACTCCTATCCAAAACAGATGATGTAAAAAAATATCGCGATGCTTCAAAAACATTATTTCAGGTAAAAAAACTGAGTAGAAATCTAAGCGCTTTTAAAATCCCCAAACGCGGGAACATAATTGCCCGTGCTGCAAAAACGACCAAGGCAACAGCACGCAGTCTGCGCGCTGCGTTTTCAGGAAATAAAACACTAAAACACGCTGCAAAAATCGGACGCAGCAGTACATTTTCTGGTCAAATCCGCAATTGGTTGTTTGATTCAACACTAAAAAGCGCTGGGGTTATGGGAAAAGTTGCCAGCCAAGGTGGCTTGGTCTATGGCGCAATAAAAATTCTGGGGGATATGTACGACTATACCAGCGATAACACAGATCAATACACAAACGGTCTAAAATTCAAACCACTATTATTACTATCTGCTGACGATATTGCCGGTCAAGAAAACGTTGTAAATTATGGTATGTGGATATTGTTTGCAGGCAGTTCAACCGACGCAAACGATGATAACGCAGCATACTTGCAAGCCATGGATTTCGCATCCAAATTTTATGAAGATTTATACGACATACAAGATGAAAGCAACAGTCCCTGCAATGTTGATATCTTTGTAGTACGCCCAGTTCTACGCAATCCCGATACAAATAATTCCGAACTTTTTTATTTAATAATGAATGACGAACCATGGACAACAAATGAATAAAAGATTTTTATTTTTTTCTTTCGTTTTTATTTGCCATTTTTATGGCGACACATTTGCAGCGAATTCGCTTTTAAAACCCATGAAGTTTCAAAAAACCGCATCTGATGCGACATTTACACAACGTACTGAAAATTCTGCCACTGGATATGCGCCATACACCAATACATCGGCTTTCAAGACCATAAAAATTGAATCCGAATCCGAATATTTAAACCGTATGCTAAGTCATGCAGAACATCAACATCAACAAGATTTAACAACTTTATCCGCCACAGAATATTGTGATAAATACTCTGACCCAGAACTTTGCGCCCCAGAAAGCACAGAATCACTTATTGCAATCGGCAACAGACAACCCACCCACACCCAACCTAGTAATATTATTGGATACAGTGAATTTAACACCCCCGTTATTTCATCAACCTTTGCACACAACGGTCCATGTACAAAACCCCAACACAGCGATCATTTTCCAAACAAAATATTAACCAGCGGAACATATAAACAATCAGATCCCGCCTTTGAAAAAGCGATGATTACAACCTTTCGCACCGAAGGCGAATGTGTTAACAATCCCAGCGACTCAGGTGGCTATACATGTTATGGAATATCCCAAAACAACAACCCCGAAATAGATGTAAAAAGCATTACACGCGCAGATGCCGAACGAATTGCGCACAATAAATATTATTTGCAATACGGTTTTAACCTGTTACCGGATTACATTCGTGGTGATGTATTTATGCTTGGCTGGGGTGCGGGGCCAATTACCAGCATTCATTATTTTTGTAAAGTCCTTGGGATTCCTGCACGCGACAAGATTGACGCAACTGTCGTTGCGGCTGCTGAAAATTACAATGGCGACTTACACAATGATTTTTTAGACGCACAACAACAACTTTACACAGAAATATCAAAACAAGGCAACAACAAAATTTTTCTCAAGGGCTGGATGCGCAGCATTCAATTAAGACGCGAAAACGGTTGCCACAGCCCAACACCAACCCCCATATTGCGTCAGTAATTTAATCTTATTGTTTTTTTGCGACAAATATTTCATAATAAAAACATAACGAACCAAGGGAAAGAAAATATGAAAAAGATAATCAGCGCACTACTTGTTATTTCCTGCACAATTTTTTCTGCAAACGCGTATCAAATTTTATCATCCAAGCAAATTGGCCAAGACGATGCAAAAAATCAAAATGTTGTTGTAAAATGTACAACAGACACAGGGAAATTATCGAATCAAACCTGCACATTGCGTCGCTATGCCAAATGCACAGGAACCGGCACCAAGAAGCGCTGCAATGGTTGGCAACCCTGGCGTGATTTACGCCAACCGTCCAAGCAATACTCAGACTGGAAAACTGCGGCATCTGCCTGCTGTCGTGCCAAAGGACTGCGTTAAAAAATACCCCATCAAATGATGGGGATTAATTTTATGGTGGATGTGATTGGACTCGAACCAACGACCTCTTCGATGTGAACGAAGCGCTCTAACCAACTGAGCTACACATCCAAAAACCTAATAAAAAACGCCATATTCTGGCGAAAAGTGGTGGGGATAGTGGGACTTGAACCCACACGGTCGCAATGACCAAAGGATTTTAAGTCCTCAGCGTCTACCATTCCGCCATATCCCCGAAGACTTATACAACAACAAAAACTTGGTGGAGCTGATGGGACTCAAACCCACGACCTCTACGATGCGAACGTAGCGCTCTATCAACTGAGCTACAACCCCAAAAACTCAACCGCGTCATACACAAACACAGACGAAGTTTGGTGCGGATAAGAAGACTCGAACTTCCAAGGTATTGCTACCACTAGTACCTGAAACTAGCGCGTCTACCAATTCCGCCATATCCGCAGTGCCATTTATGTTATAACAATTTTAGAATCAATGCAACAAGAAAAATCAAAATTTATTTTCCCATCATAATTTTTTATTATTCACTTGCGTGATTTTTTATAAATTTGCTAAACTTTCGACAGAGATGAAGAATTTTCTTATTTTTATCGCAACTCTATTATGCTGCATTGGTACATCCAACGCGGCTATTCGTGATGGAACGGCGGTTTCTCGTACACAAGCATCCACGAAACAAACACAGGCACGCACTGCAACAACCGCCAGACGCGGCACTGCCACTACCAATCAACGCATTCTCTCTCCGCGTGCAACAAATACAACAGCAAAGAAAATTAATCGCAGTGCGAATTCAACTATCAGCAGGTCAGCACAAACACCATCGCGCAGCAAAAGTCCACGACTTGTTTCACGTGCGGCCACAACGACAACCAATCCGACCACAGAAACACGTACAGGTGCAGAATACGAACAATGCAAAAACACATATTTTGCATGTATGGATCAATTTTGCACATTAAAAAATGATTCTTACCGTCGTTGTTCTTGCAACGATCGTGTCTTTGACCTAGAAAACGCACGCAAAACAATCGAAGATGCGGGCGAACAATTAAATGCGTTCAAAGAAAATTTACAAGTTGTTGGAATGACCGCCACCCAGGCAACCGCTATACGCAACGCATCAGAGGGCGAAAACGCATTAACAGGTGACCAATCCGCATCCAAGGCGCTATTACAAGCAATTATGAATTCAATCAGTGGCGACGACACAAATGTCAGTGGCAAGTATTCAAATTTAAACAGTATAAACCTATCCTTTGACACATCTGGATTTTTTGATTCCAGCACTTCTGGTCAAACAATTGCTTCATATAATGGCTTGGCGCTATACAACGCGGTCTATCCACAATGCCGCAACGCGGTTCGTGCAGACTGTAACGATGCGTCCTTGCAACGTGCGATTAATGCCTATCTTATGGCAATTGAACAAGATTGCAACACCGTACAATCTGCGATTGAGAACACACAAAAACAATTAAAATCCGCAATTCGCGAAGGCGATGCAATGCTTGATCTTGCGCGCATTGAAAACAGGCAAAAACACAATTCATCTGACATCACAACCTGTATAAATGCAGTTGAAACAGCAATTCTTAGCGAAGAAGTCTGTGGTAAAAACTATCACAAATGTCTTGATAACGGTAAATTCATAGATATTGAAACAGGCGCACCTATTGTCGGGGTCAAAGACTTTTTCAAACTTGAACAGTCGCTATATTTTACCCCTGGGATAGAGGCAGTTCATCAAAAACTGGCACAAAATCCGAACAATCGCACATTTGTAGAAAATTTTGTTAACCGCACCAAGAAATTTGCAGCCCCTGCGCTTGATACCTGCGTTGAAAAAGCGGACTTGGTCTGGTCCGAATATCTAGACAAAGCAATGCTAGCAATTTATTACGCACAAAAAGAAAAAGTTTCAGAAGTCAAACAGAATTGCTTTTCTTATATTTCCGAATGTTATATGAACACAGACTCTGCACTTAGCGGCGCAACCAGTAATTTATCCAACGACAAACAGGTTATATTAGCCCCAGATAAAATTGTATTAAATTCCCAAACATGCTCTGATCATATTGAATCGTGTAATAATATGTTCGACAACAATATTATTGCTGATTATATTGCCTCACGCGATGAAACAGACACAATAACCGCCTGTCGCGCCGTTGCAAAGCAATGTTTTGACAAATTTGGTGGCACAAATTATGAGAACTTTATCAATCCTAACAGCAGTTTATTTACACTTGGTCGCGCGATTGATTGGTTCACGTTATATCACTACAATTGGGGCGACACAGGTAAAACTGATTTGAACAACAATCCAATATATGGTCCTGTTAAACAAGACGGCTATGTATCCCAATGCGCACAACAATTAACAAAGATTGACACATGTAATAAACCAAATATAATAGAAGAAGTCTTTGGTGGCTTTGATTCCTTTATAAGCAAAAACTTTTTATCAAATGCATTTTATACAGGAAACGCGACTGATCCAACGAATCTTGATAATTGTTCTGGTCAAATTGGCGACCCCAACAAAAACTTTGTAAGTTATTACAGTTGCGTAAACAGCCTGCCATCATATAAATATGGCTTATTAGATTCAGACAAAAAACTGGCTCATCGCGACAGACGACCAACTGGCGTTGCCACAGAAATATATAATCAAATAGTATCACTTTTAACAACACAATGCACCAGCAAACAGGGTCGTTTCTTGGAACCACAATCATACAGTTTCACAGATAGTATGCCATACAAGATGGACGTATGTGCATACACCAGAACTGGCAGTGGCACCACCTCTACCCATTATCTACAATGGCTTGAAAACATCTGTCCTGCAAGATACCAAGACTATGTTGATTCTGTTTCTTGGGGGATGTGTTCTTGCTGGCACAACGGCGGTCGTCGCAGTCGCTGGGGCTTGACCGAACAATGCATGCCTATTTTACCGGTAATATATCCACAAATTTGTACCACTGACGAAGCCACTGCAAACGAATGTACCGCGGGTCAAATTAAACTAGACGAAAACGGCAATCCTTTAATAGACTATAAGCAGAAGCTAAATGATATTGCCTGTTCTCGTGTTGATTTTGCCACAGATCCCAACGACAATACTAACACTGGCGCACGTTTATATGGTGGCTGGGGGCAGGGCAAATTAACAGAATACTGGTGTTTGCAAGATAAAATATCCAAAAATAATCAAGTATGTTCATACACTGGTGTTGACAGTACCGGAGAATGCAAACAAGTCAATGTCCTAAACAAAGACCAATACCAAGCGACATCAACAATTCAAGTCAAAGACATTGTTCCTGGGGGCACATTGTAATAACAAATAGAAAATAAAAAAACGGCAATGCCGTTTTTTATTTTCTTACCCCATCTGCGATTAATTGGGTTGCGACACCATCTGGCCTTCGCCACAGATCATCTGCCGACTTTAATTCTGTTATCATTTTTTCACGAACAGACGGAATTGTAAGTTGCTGAACCGCATTCACGATATTTTCTGTCCTTGCGTCTGCACCAAGAAATTCTGGGAATACAGATTTATTTAACAAGATATTAATCAAAGAAACCCACTTAACATTAATTATTCTGCGTCCAATCCACATAGTTATCGGATTCATTTTGTAAACAACAATTGTTGGGACATGCAACATTGCCAATTCTGCCGAAACAGTACCGCTTGCAACAATTGCGATATATGATTTTGCATAAACATCATATCTGTCCACAGACGCCACCAATTCTGGTTTCACAGGCCATTTTGCAACTTGCGTGGCCACATAATCTTTGGTTGTTTCCACAACGGGTATAATAAATTTATATCCCATATATCCATTACGATACAACATATCAACAACATCACGCATTAATGGTAACAAGCGCTTTACTTCTGACATTCTGCTGCCCGGAACCAAAGTTATGATTTTTTCAGCATTTTTATTCGATTTTTTATAATTTCCGATTAACCCGTCTGCGATTGGATGCCCAACCGCAACAGTATTCAAACCATATTTAGTGAAATAGGGCACTTCAAAATCAAAAAAGGCATACAATTTATCAAATATTTGCGCATATTTTTTTGCCCGTCCCGAACGCCATGCCCATACCTGAGGCGCAACAACATGCTGAAATTGCAATCCATTTTCAATTAATTTTTTTCCATCTGGATTTTTTCGCACTTGCTTAATAACACTTTTTGCAAAGCCAGGCGCATCAATTGACAAAACCACATCCGGTTTTTCTGTTAAGATTGTATTTACAGTTTGTTTTATTCTGCGTGTCAAAGTCTTTGCGTGCCCCAGCACCTCAACAATTCCCATAACCGACAAATCAGACATAGGAAACAAAGATTGCAAACCTGCTGCCTGCATATTTTCGCCACCAATTCCAACGAATTCCGCATTTTTAATTTTGGACATAATACGCCCACCCAAAACATCGCCAGAAACTTCGCCTGCGATAACAAAGACCTTTAATTTTTTATTCTGCATTTTTAGATGTACCAATTCCGCGTTTAGATCTATTTTCTATAAAATCAATTGCATCCATTGCATACTTATTATTTTTCACTTCTTTTCTAATTTTTGCCAGTCTATCCACCACAGTTCCTTCACCACCATTAAATACAGCAGAATAAACAGAATGAATTGCGTGCATATCCTCGTTTGTAAATCCATGGCGCATTAATCCAACGCGATTAATGGTACGATATACTGCGCGATTTCCATCATAAATTGCATATGGCAACACATCATTACTAACACCTGACATACCACCAATAAATGCATTGCGTCCGATACGCGCAAACTGCAAGACCATTGTTCCACCAGATAAAATTGCAAAGTCTTCAATTTCCACATGACCTGCAACCTGAACCAAGTTTGACATTACAACACTATTGCCGACCTTGCAATCATGCCCGACATGCGCATTAACCATAATCTGACAATCATCGCCAATAACAGTTCCGTCTGACGCGGGTGTTCCAGAATGGATTGTAACATACTCACGAATTCTGCAACGTTTACCGATACGCAATCCTGTCATAGTTGCTTCATCTTGCCATTTTAAGTCCTGACTCATCACGCCCAGCACTGCGAACGGATAAACAATAGAATCATCACCAATTGATGTTTTTCCATCGATTACAACATGAGATACTAATTCCACTCTATCGCCCAAGACAACATTTGCCCCGACAACACAATACGGGCCAATTTTACAATCTGCCCCTAACTTCGCCCCTTCGTGGACGATTGCAGTTGGATGTATTTGCATAACAAAACTCACTTTTTTATATTAATTGCACACAAAATATACACTATAATCAAGCAATTTTGTACTAAATAAATATAACAAATTATAACAATGCTTTAAAATTCTGCCAAAATTCCGATACAGGCTTTTCACCCCAGCACAATATTCCGATAACAGATATTACAGGCATAACAGTTATCACACCAAACAATATTAACGCCAGCGCAAACAATTGCCGTCCCAGATTAACATCAATATTTTTTTGATGTCGCACCGACAGCACAAACCAACACCAAAATATAGCAACCATACCAAAGAAAACAGGCAAAGCCTCGGTCAAAACGAAAAACGCCCCAGCCAACAAACCAAATGTTCGCATTAACCATTTTAGTTTCACATACACCGACTGCTTAATTTTTCCACGTGCCCCAACATTTTTCACACACAGCGCCCCAACCAGCGCGACAACAAACGACATCACGACCAGCAAATGAAAATATGTCAAATTCCCCAATTGTCCAAACCTAAAAAATTCTGGTTGCATTAATATTGCGGACACCAAGGCCAACATAATCCCACAGACCATCGAAACCGCACCAAATCGATTCCCCAGCGACCGTCCAAAAATCCCCCCCAGCACCAAGGCCGCAATCTGCAACAGCGGCCCCCACCAGGTATGCATATCTGACATCAGCACCGCCCCCAACACACACAACACCAGCACCCACCACCATTTAGTACTTTTTATCACCCCAATGCACTGAACGTGTCCCATCAAAAACATACTGCACACGAATAATATTCCCGCACACACAAACGGCAACACAGTCGCACTATCGCGTATAACGGCATAATTTCCCCCCATCAGCACCGCCCAGCCTGCCATCAGCCCAACGACCCATGGTGCAGACTTTTCTACAACATTCCCCATATTCCATTTCAAATACGCCCTTAACATATCGGCACACGCAAACACAACAACAAACAAAGGCAACGCCAATATCGCATACCACAAAAATGCAGGCGCCAATAATGCCGCATTATTAAACGCACTTATTGCACTTTGTACCACAATAACATCTTCTAACATATACTTGCCTTTTACTTTTATTGATTTATTATAAATAGCAATGAGCATAAAACAAGAATTTTTTACACTTCTGGGTGGTCGCGTAAAAATGCGCCACAGCCAATACAACCCCACATCTGATGCGGTATGGTTAGCGGCCTTTGCCCCCACAACTGCGAAATCGGTTCTTGATGTTGGCATTGGCAGTGGTGGTGTTTCACTGTGCCTATTACAGCATAATCCCACTGCACAAATCACAGGTCTTGATTTATCACGCGATATGCTTGACATATGCGAACAAAACGCCCAACTAAACAACACACAACTTCAATTAATCCAAGACGACATAACAACATGGCGCACAAACGAAACATTTGATTTAGTCATTACAAACCCACCATACTTCCATGGCACCCCCGCCAAACATAATGCGCACCACAACGCAGATTTGGGGCTATGGGTATCCAGATGCATATCCAGAGTGCGCCCAACGGGAACATTTTGCATAATAACAGATGCCGCAACAACTGCGACTGTGATTGCCGAAATGGCAAAAAAACTTGGCGACATACAGATATTACCCTTATTTGGTGCCAAAGACACAGCCGAACGGGTATTAATATCAGGTCGTCTGGGCACACGCGGGATAAGTGTACTACATCGCGGTCTGCCAATGAATTCGCGTCCGATATTATGGGACGGCTTGACTGTTGCAGATTTTTTGTCTAAACTATCACAACAATGATAAACTTTATAACCAGATATTTTACATCGCTATGGGCATTTATCACTTCGCCATTTCGTGCGATATGGCGAATTATTGTGCGTATATTTCCCCCACGCGAATTTACAGTAATGGACACACCGCGTGGCAATGTATACACTTATGAACAAAGCAGTTTTTGGCGTTTCACACGATTTGTTGGCAAGATTGGCTTAATTTTATGGGCATTATGGTCAACATATGTATTTATCTATCATCGTCCTTTATTACAGATGCGCACCCAGCAACTAGAATCCGAGCGCGAAACCCATTCCAGACATATGACAGATTTACAAACCTACCTGACTAAATTTAATAATCTGGCGCGCGATTTAAATGTAATTGACGACAAGATTCTAAACACCCCCGACATAAAACCTGCCGAGAAAGAAAAACTGATGAACACTCGCATCAAGACCTGGGGCGAATTAGACTTTTTACGCACCCGCATTGCGGAAATGCTAAAAAACGAAGATTATGCTGCAGAATACACGAAATTATCTGAATTATCTGCCGAATACGAATTAACGCGTGCCGAAAATGAAGAACTAAAGCGTCGCAACACAAAATTGATTGAATCTATGAATGAAATTGCCAACGCAGATAATATTCTGGTTGAACGCATAGAAACCCTAACCAAAGACAATACTGGCGAACTGCAACAGAATATCAAGCGTATCAACAGCACACTTGCATCACTTGGCCTGACACAAAAGACCCTTTTACGCAACGCAAACAAATACACAAATCCACTTGTTGGTTCTGTATTTTCACCGATTGAATTTGACAAAGAAATGGACGACAAATACCAAAAACTGGCGGATGGACTGGAACATTGGAACGGCTTAAAACGCCTGAACGAGATTTTACCACTTGGCAAACCTGTAAAATCCCGCATAACATCAGAATACGGTACGCGCAACGACCCATTTACTGGCAAGCCTAAAAAGCATCGTGGCATAGACTTTGCGGGCAAAATCGGCACAGAATTAATGGCGGTTGCCCCTGGTCGTGTGGTTTCTGCTGGGGAACGCGTTGGATATGGCACAACGGTTGAAATCGACCATGGGCTTGGGTTTTCAACACTATACGCACACCTATCGCAAATAATTGTTTCGCGTGGCGACTGGGTGCGCCCAGGAACAGTTATTGGTCTGGCGGGGTCATCTGGTCGTTCAACTGGCCCACATCTGCATTATGAAATCAGGTACAAAGGCGCACCCTTTGACCCAACAAAATTTGTAAAGGACGAATAAAACAATGCTAGCATTTACAAACTCTACTGAAAAGCAATCACCAACTGTCATTGGGGCAGGGTGCAAATTAACAGGCAACATCAAGACAGACCACACCGTTCAAATTCATGGCGAAGTCATTGGCGACATTGTTGCAGAAACGGTTGTAATCGGACGTGGCGGACATGTTATTGGCGAAATAAAAACCCCTGTATTATTCTTGCATGGCGCACTTGACGGCGGTGCAACAGTGAACACTGCAAACATCTTTAACGCGGCCAAGATGACCGGCACATTAACATATCGCACACTGAACATCACCGGCAACACTGGCCTAGAATGTAAACTTGAAAAACACACATATTCAACAAATACTACAGGAGAGAAAAATGAATAAAACCGTATCCAAAGTCTTTATTGCTGCCGACCATCGTGGGGCAGGGCTAAAATTATACTTAATTGAAATGCTGTCTGCATTGGGGTACAATATCGTAAATTTGGGGGTTGACAATCCAAACATATCTGTTGATTACCCAGATATTGCGGCAAGCCTTGCCGATGCTATGATTGACGACCCAGAATCACGTGGCATTATCATCTGTGGCACAGGTGCCGGTGTAATGATTGCTGCGAACAGATATCGCCACATACGCGCATCGCGTTGCGACAATCCATCTCAGGCACGCGACGACCGTTTTCACGACGACATAAATGTTTTGGCATTGGCAGCAGACGATTTAGACATCGAAGTTGCATTTTTATGCGCACAAACATTCTTGGAAAGTCCATTTGACGCAGTTGAACGTCGCATCCGCAGAATCGAAAAGATTTCATAACCGCAACCACAAGGACACGCAATATGAAAACTATTTTCGAAGTATACGACATTACACAGGCCATACTTACCAATAAATTCATTGACATTCAAAACACCAGCGAAACTTACAAAACCAGTTATCGCATTAAATCTGCACACCCTGCGTATGGCACACTTGTTTTAATCATAGAGGCACCCCATGGCGCCCCCGAATGGAATATGTCAGATGAACTGTGGTTGGAAAAAGAGGGCATAATTGAGTTATACCATAACAAACGATATCTTTTCGGTGCATACACCAAACACAATGTTGGTCGCGCCTTTAACAGGTCAAAATTCAATCCCATCAGCATATTTACACGTGCGCGCGCGCCACTGTTCTTTCACCTGTTAAATATGGCAGACGACCGCCTGCACGACAGGGTTGAAAAAACCAACAACACACAACAAATCACCCAGTTGTTAAAAACACTAACCACCACAAAACAAAAATAAAATATAACAATCATAAAAATCCCCCAACAAATTCTGTCTGGGGATATTTTATTATCGTTGTTCTTGTGATGAATAGGTTATTTTTTTATTCAGCAATCTCGAAATATTAACCAAAGAATCTATTGACATATTTTCTGGTGTAAGTTTTTGCATATTCTGTTTAATTTGATTATACAGATTCTTTGATTCTAACGAAAGTTCTGGCAAGGGCTCAACAGCAACACCTGTAACTTCATTTGCTTTATCACAGATTTCCTTCACAACCCCTATATGAGACAATTCACCTGATTTACGTGAATCATAAAACTCTTCTGCATCTTGTGGACGAGCATAATTAAGCCATGGTATACAATAAGCAGGCTTCTCAGTCATAATAAAAATATCATGCCTAGCATGCCACCTAAGCGGTTCAAGAACAGTCGCCAGGCTTCGCAAATCATTCAAACGCAACTCAGCCAAATATTCTACTGCTGTACCTAACAAACAGATACTATCATAAATAGGTCTTAACTTATAATCAACATATTCATACATATGTTTCTGTAATCGACAAATATCATCTGCCAATGGCGCAGTTAATTCAAGAACATTATTTGTATAAAACACAGGCGCGCCATCTTCATGAATAGACAAACAACTATATTTATCTTCATAGTTTAACCAAGGAAGCTTTTCTTGGCTAGTACCATCTTTATAAACAATCTGTTCCAATTCGCGACTACTATAAGGGCAATCATAATCACCACAATAACTTCGCTTTCGATCAAGATGTTTATGTGGCGACAGTATATTCTGCACTACAATATCCATTGACTTCATATAATTACCCATATCCCCACTATTCAAATAATCTCGCGCTTTACTATAATGATACTTTAAATACTTTGGTTGACTATAAATTCCATAATATATTTGATTATTTAAATTAAAAAATGGTGGATTTTTAACAAAGTGTGTTTTATCAGGTTCATAATCCATAATTGTTTCACTTGATAAATCAAAATAAAATTCCTGATAATTTAATTTTAAGTCCGACAAAAAACCACCCCAGCCACCACGAAGTTCTATCTTTGGTATTTTACATACTTTAAACTTATACACCATATTGTATCCGTATCCATTTTGAAGAACCCATGACACATCTTTTATTTTATTATGCGTTAACATTCCAAAATCAAAATCCGTTAAAACATAACTATCGCGCTTACACAAAGTATTAATAAACTTGTACATAAAATCTAAATTTAAATACTCTTCACGTATCATAACACAATCCTTTTTTGAAAAAAGATTAGCACAAACACAACTAATGTCAACTTTTATAAAAAACACCGGCGGGGAGGACGAAAGCCGGTGTTTCTTCTGTGCTTTGACACAGAAACTGGTCCAGGCTTATAACGGTTCTTTATCATTAGGTTTCCATGGATATGGTATAGATGAATAATCTGATAACCCTATACATCCCGCGTACATATTAAGAACATAAAGACCAGTAACGCTGGGCCAGATTTCATACAGGTATTGTCCATTTATACGCGCAGATGGTCCAGTTAATGATGTGCAGTTATAGAATGTTTCGGTGAACATACTACCCTTTGCCGTACCAGAAATATTACCAAACAGGTTTTCCGGGATTGATGTCAAACCACTGCAACCACTAAAGGTGCTGTCGAACATAGAACTTGCTGGTGCGCCAGTTAGATTACCAAATAATCCATCGGGAATTGCGCCAGTCAAACCACTGCAACCATAAAAGGTGTTGGCGAACATCCCCTCTGCAGGTGCGCCAGATATACCCGCGAATAGGTCAGATGGGATTGAACCGGTCATATTAGATGCATCTTGAAATGTCTGAACAAATAAAGGTTGGTTATTTGTATCACTGCTGAGTGTTCCAAATATTGCCCCCAGCGAACCATCGATTGACGCGATTTTTTTTGACTGTGGATCTCTATAATTATAAAAACTTATCGCAGCGGTGTAACCGCCAGTATCATACGCTGTTGCCTGACCGCTGAGGCCAATTGTATATGTATTGGCAGTGGCGTAACTATGTGAATATGTTGTGTTTGTTGTGTCTTGTTTTGTTATTGCTTCAACTGTGCCGTCACCCCAGTCAATCACAAATTCACCCGCTGCACTGATTGAAAAACTAAAACTGCTGGTGTCCGGTGTGGTGGTCAGGGTGAATTTTGGACCTTTATCAATTTTCTTTACCAATGTATCCACCGCTTGAATTGTTGCGACTGTGTCGGCGACCTGAAGTGTTGCAAATTCGCCATTACCATAGTCGGTGGTCTTTTCTCCGTTTAAAATTTCATTTACAACATCCACCGCCGTCAGCAGGTATTTCATATTTGCAACCTGCATTGGACTGTCTGCCTTAATCGGTACTGAAACATCCCATTTCTGTGCAATCAATTTATGCACATAGTCCACATTTACAATTTGTGCTGCGTGCGCACAAACCGCCACCAAGCACCCAAAAACACCAAATAATATTTTTCGCATATTCAACCCCCTAAAAATTATTCCGCCGTTGGCAGGGTTGGTGTTGGTGCATAGACTGTGCCAGTTATTGTATATGTCCCCGCCATTGTCTGATTCGCGGTGGCGCTGGTATCGACTTTGCTTGATACCGCGGTTGCGATTTGTGACGCGATTTGTTGCTGAACATATTCGGTTGATGGAATATTTGCGACCGCCGACATTGGCGCGCAGATTAAGAAAGTTATTAAAAGTTTTTTATGCATTGCATTCCTCCTGAGTTTTGCAATTAAAAAACCACCGATTTTTTTATTCAAGTGGTCAGGAGGTTAACGACAATCTCTAAGTATTGTGCTGCTTATTCAGTATATTCGCAAGCCCTCCTGACCAGAGGTCAGGAGTAGATTCATCCACCATACAAAAAACACGCCAAACGGCGCGCCAATTTCGTATCGGACGCTTAGAGTACGGGTCGTTACACCCCAACATGGCATGTTCACCATGTCAACATAAATTATACACCAAAACATCAAACATAACAATAAAAAAATGTCCTGTCGTTTTTTATCTTTTTTATATATATTAATCATGATAATATGCAAACATATAACAATCAAGGAAACCCTATTATGGCATTGAATCTATTAAATGATTATGCATTAAATGATTTTTTAACCGATATTTCATTCCAAGGCAACCCACAGATAGCCAACCAAGGATTACATGGCGAATTCGAAAGTGTTGATTATGTTGTCGCAAATCGCGACACTATTGTACGCGGTATTCTAAATCAATACATCAAACTGCGCGTTCGTAATTATATCTTGGCCCAAGAAAACGAGCCTGCATTTATACCTGTAAAAGATTCTGCAAATCTACCGGACTGGGCCCAGACACTGTTATCACGTGGTGAACAAGTCTATCAATTTAATGGTGCAAAAATGTCAGACAGGTTAAAAAACGATATTACGACTGTGCGTGATTACCTGTATGATGTCGCCACAATGTATGTGGACAAAGTTATAAAAATCGCAGAAAACACAAAACAAAAACCCAAAATCAGATACGATTATTTAAAAACAACAAACGAATATAATACTTTTGAACAGGCATTATCTGCCGCACAAGAATGGCACGAAAAACTGGCAGAAAATCTGGCAAAAAAACAAAATGCGCAACAGATTTTAAGCGAATCTTTAATTGGTGCAGAATTTGTTATGAATTTACCAAATAATATGACGGCATATCGCCTGACCACGCCAGAGGCACTAGATTTTGAAAGCGAATATATGGGGCATTGCATAGGCAGTGGTGGCTATGATAAAAACGTCAAAAATGGCACAATGCAAATATATTCAATCCGCGATGAACGTGGCGAACCACACGCTACTTTTGAGGTTAGAAACAACACAATTCAACAATGCAAGGGTAAACAAAACAAAGCACCCGTCGCAAAATATATGCCTGCGATTCAAGAATTTATAAAATCAAAAAAATTTGAACTGGGTGGCGATAAAAAAAACACAGGATTGATTGAACAAGACGGTGAATATTACAGCATACTGCACCTACCGCGTAATTTTGTATTTCGTGGCAATTTAGATTTGTCTAATATGGGGTTAACAGAACTGCCTGATATGTCGACCGTAACGATTCTGGGAAGTTTTATTTGCTACCACAACCAATTAACCAGCCTGACAGGTGCACCAAAACATGTTGGCGGGGATTTTAATTGCGACAACAACCAATTAACCAGCCTGACAGGTGCACCAAAACAAGTTGGCGGGGAATTTACTTGCAACCACAACCAATTAACCAGCCTGACAGGCGCACCAGAAAACGTTGGTTGGAACTTTTATTGCGACCACAACCAATTAACCAGCCTGATAGGTGCACCAAAACATGTTGGCGGGGGTTTTAGTTGCGGCGCCAACCAATTAACCAGCCTGATAGGTGCACCTGAAAACGTTGGCGGGAACTTTTATTGCGATTACAACCAATTAACCAGCCTGACAGGTGTACCAAAACATGTTGGCGGGAATTTTGGTTGCAGCCACAACCAATTAACCATCCTGATGGGTGTACCAAAAGAAGTCGGCGGTTATTTTGATTGCAGCTACAACCAATTAACCAACCTGATGGGTGTACCAAAAGAAGTCGGCGGTAAATTTGATTGCAGCCACAACCAATTAACCAGCCTGACAGGTGCACCAGAAAACGTTAGCGGTAATTTTGATTGCAGCCACAACCGATTAACCAGACTGACAGGCGCACCAAAAGAAGTCGGCGGGGATTTTGATGGCAGCCACAACATATTAGTCACACTGACAGGTGCACCTGAAAAAATAGGGGGAAAAATATTATTATTGGACGGAAATCCATTAACGCCAGAAAATTCAAAGAAAAATGCTTTTAGGCAAGGAATCGAAAACATACCAACCCCAACCAAAGAACACACCATCATTCATTTTGATGACAACCATGAAATATAAAAAATGCCCAAACGGGCATTTTTTATTTCTTAACTACAAAGTTCACCAACTTTTTCGGCACAACAATTGTTTTGATAATTTCTGCGCCTTGTAATTTCTTGTCCACTGCCACGCGTGCCTGTGCGACAATCGTCGCCTGATCCGCATCTGACGCGACAACAAATTCAGCAGCGCGCTTGCCATTAATCGATGCAACAATTGTAATTTCTGTATCAACTAACTTTGCAGAATCAAATGTCGGCCATGGTTGAAACACCAGCATTTCGTTATGTCCCAACTTTTCCCACATTTCTTCGGTCAGGTGTGGTGCAAACGGATTCAACATCTGCAACAAAACCTCATACGCAGGGCGGGGCATAGTACCACCAAACGCGTTGATATATTCCATCATTGCAGAAATTGCTGTATTAAATTTCATATTTTCCAATCTGTCTGTAATATCTGCAATCAAACGATTAACCAAACGCTCTTGCTGTGCAGTCAATGCATCTTCTGTCAAATTACCCGCCAAATTTTCTACACGTTTCAAGAACCGTTCAACACCACGCAAAGTATCTTCGGACCAGTTCGCACTTTGTTCCCATGGCCCCAGATACAAAATCGCCATACGACATGCATCCGCACCACTGCGTTCAACAACATCAGAACTTGGCACTGTATTACCGCGCGACTTTGACATTTTTGAACCATCTGCCGCCATAATCAGACCATTACTGGTACGTTTTTTATATGGTTCAACCCCTGGGACAAAACCTAAATCAGATAAAGCCTTGTACCAAAAACGCGAATACAATACATGACGTGTTGTATGTTCCATACCACCGTTATAATGATTGACTGGCATCCATTTATCCAGTTGTTCGCGACTGCAAAACTCTTTATCATTTTTTGAATCTAAATAGCGCATAAAGTACCACGATGACCCTGCCCACTGTGGCATAGTATCTGTTTCACGACGGGCCGCGCCACCACAATGCGGACACGTTGTATTCACCCAATCAGTCGCACGCGCCAAAGGCCCTTCGCCATCATCTGTTGGCTTATAATCTGACATATATGGTTGCATCAGTGGCAATTCAGATTCTGGCACCGGCACCCAGCCACATTTTTCACAATACACCAACGGAATCGGTTCACCCCAGTACATCTGACGTGAAAATCCCCAGTCTTTTAATTTATATTTCTTAGTGCCACGCGCAAAGCCTTTATCACTGCCATATTTAATTGCGGCTGCAATTGCATCTTCTTTATTCATACCGTCCAAGAAAGACGAATTAATATGCACCCCATCACCTTCCCAGACTTTATCGGCTTCGCCCCCTGCCAAAACAGGTATTATTTCCAAGCCAAACTTTTTCGCAAAATCCCAGTCGCGTCCATCATGCGCAGGCACCGCCATAATCGCACCAAAACCATAATCCGCCAAAACATAGTCCGAAATAAACACAGGTATTTCTTTGCCATTAAATGGATTAGTGGCCTTAATTCCCTGTAATTCGACACCTGTTTTTTCTTTTGTTACATCAGTGCGTTCAAATTCAGACTTTGCCTTGGCCGCAGCAATATAGTTTTGCACATCCGCGACATTTGTAATTTTTCCATCTGCAATCCACTTTTTAACCAGCGCGTGTTCCGGCGCAATCACACAAAACGTCACACCAAATATAGTATCTGGACGTGTTGTATAAACAGTCATCACATCATCACCGACCTTGAAATCAACATCTGCGCCATAAGAACGACCAATCCAGTTGATTTGTTCTGTTTTGACGCGTTCTGGATAATCAACCAACGCCAAGTCATCAATCAATCTGTCCGCGTACTTTGTAATTGCCAGATTCCATTGCAGTTTCATCTTTTTTTCCACAGGCCCATGGCAACGTTCGCAACATCCGTCTTCCAGTTCTTCATTTGTCAGATTTGTTTTACATGCCGGACACCAGTTCATCGGCAATTCTGACTTATACGCCAATCCCGCCTTAAAGAACTGAATAAACATCCATTGTGTCCACTTAATAAATTCAGGGTCTGATGTTGCAACCTTGGATTCCGGGTCAAAAGACAACCCCATAATCGAAATATCACGTTCAAATATTTTGATTAATTCCGCAACAGATTCACTGGGGTGCTTGCCAATTTTTGTTGCATAATTTTCCGAAGAAATCCCCATTGAATCATACCCAATTGGAAACAAGACATCAAACCCACGCATTCTGCGCCAACGCGCCAATACATCCATACCTGTATATGGCAACATATGCCCCACATGCAAACCCGAACCGGATGGAAAAGGAAACTCAATCAAATTATAATATTTCTGTTTTGTCCCATCATTTTTCGGTACAAAGGCACCAGATTCTTGCCACTTTTTTTGCCACTTTGCTTCGCGTTCGTGGATTTTTTTGATGTCATCTGCCATTTTGATATCCTATGTTTGTATATAACCTTGGCAAATCATAGCGCGAAACACCCGTATTTTCAAGATAAAACTATCATCAAATCAACAACACAAAACGACCATAAAAACTATAAATCATATACAAAATAAAAAACAAAAATAAAAAACTTAATACAAACAATTAAAAACATAACTTAAACTATAACTTAAACTTAAACCTTGCCAAAAACTCTGTATTTCCACTGCCGCCCAAGACAGGGGATTTTATCAATCCAGCAAACACATACCCAAATTCTTCAAACGCATTCTTCACGCGTTCAATCGACCAGTTATGCCACTGTTGCGATTTTATAACCCCGTTAAATTTTGCTGCAACATCTCGCGGAACTTCGAATTGTGGCTTTATCAAAACCACCACATCCTTCGCGCCCCATTTTGGAAAAACTTCGATAATATTGGTCAACGACACAAAAGACACATCAACAACAATCAAATCAACCGACTCAATCGGGGGCAGGGCACGAATATCTGTTTTTTCCAAAGACACCACACGCAAATCCGCACGCAAATCATCTGCCAATTGATTAGAACCAACATCAACCGCATAAACGCGCGTCGCACCACGATTAAGCAAGACCTCTGTAAAACCACCTGTACTGGCCCCAACATCCAAGCAAACTAAACCCGATGGATTTAGACCAAACTCGTCCAACGCGGCTTGCAATTTTAAACTGCCACGACCAACAGAATAGGGCAAATCACCCCCAACAATCACATCAGATTCCGCAACAGATTGACTTGGTTTTTTTACAACGACACCATTAACCTTTACCAGCCCCGCATCAATCGCCGCCACCGCCTTGGCACGACTTTGATACAAATTACGTTTAACTAATTCTTGATCTAATCTCATAAAGACCATTTTATACTGAAAACAAGGACAATTCAACCTTTTATAACAACTTATAACTATTGACATATAATTTTTTTGAACTACAATAAATATACGCAACATAAAAAAGGGCAAAAATATGTCTAAACAAAACTACAAAATCAATAAAATCGATAAAGTAATCTGCAGATGCGCAGATAAAGAATGCAAACTATCATACGGATTACGCTTTGGGATAGAGGTTGTAACATTCGTTCCAACAATTAACAACCAAGGAATCACAGAATACATCGACAAAAACGGCAACAAACAAACCGTTCCAACAATATACACAAAACAGGGCGCAATAAACCAAGCGTATCAAATTGCAAAACTTTGCCCAAACTTTAATAAAGCACGATAAAAAACAAAAAAACAGCACAGGCGGCAGAATACTACCGCCTTTTTTAGTACAATCAATACAATAAAACAAATATTTCATAAACAAAACCAAGACAAACAACCCCGTCACGCCAAAACAAAAAAAACAAAACAAAAACAAATCGCATTTAGTAACAATTATCAAAATATTATATCTAATTTTTTATAACCAATTTCAACAAAACACAGAACCCAATAAATAAAAACCAACAACGAAGTAAAAACAGAGTATTAATCATACATTTTAACAAAACACTATAAAACAACACAAAAAACCACCAAAAACCGCAGAAATCCGCCACTTTTAGCACTTTTCATCAACAGAATAGGGTACACAACACCAATTCACGATAAAAACACACCACCCAACCAAAACACAAACATTAAAATAACACAAGCAAATTCAACAAACAAACAGCAATAATACATAAATAACTTTAACTATTTTACTACCAAACAATAATGCAAAAATATTATGTATAGTTCAGCAACATATGCCCAAACACACATCAGCATATTAAAACCACTTAAACCATAACACGCCACATATTATGTATACGCTCAAACATTCGTCAGCATATTAAACAACAAGACTACATCATATTATGTATATGTTTAGACATACGTCAGCATGTTAAACCACAAGACTACATCATATTATGTATATGTTTAGACATGCGTCAGCATGTTAAACTATACATAATATATCTTATGCGCCTTTTATAAACACCACAAAAACGACTCCCCTAGCAACAAAATACAACTAAAAAAATCGGCACAAATGTACCGACTTTCTCTCAATCCAATCAGACCTATTGATGCCCTGTTATCTTTTTAATTTTCTTGATTGAATCCGCTGCAACACCAGTTGCGACTTTCTTTATTTCCTTTATAGATTTTTTCAAATCGCTTTCTTCAACCGGCGCCGTTTCAACAGATTCTACATCAGAACAACAAAACGGGCATTTTGTTGCTGCATTATTAATCGTCGACAAACAATATGGACATGCATGCGTATTAGCCGGCTTTTTATCACGCGTTTTATTAATCGTGCGCACAAACAAAAATATCGCAAACATGGTAATAAAGAAACTAACCACAGAATTAAAAAACAACCCCAGATTAAGTGTTGTCGCCCCTGCTTCCTGTGCCTGTGCAATTGTTTCGTACACTGCCCCTGGCTGTCCACCACCCAAGACAAAGAACCACTGCGAAAAATCAACCCCGCCAATCAGCAGACCAATTGGTGGCATAATCACATCCTTGACCAACGAATTAACCATACCTGTCATCACGCTACCTACGATGATACCGACAGCCATATCGATAGCATTTCCACGATGCACAAACGCGCTAAATTCTTTTAGAATTCCTGTCTTTTTCGCCATTTTTACTCCTCTTTATTAGAATATTCTTCGATTGCACTCAAAACCTTAGACAATGTTTTTCGCAAATTTTCATCACGTGTTTCGACTGTAATATCTGCCAAAGCATAAGTTTTATATCGTTCATCTATCAACTGCGACAAGATTTTACGACTATCTGTATTCAGCAATTGCGGTCGCGTATCGCGTCGCCCTGTCCTGCGCACCAACAAGTCCAGATCTGCGCGCAACCAAATTGACAACGCCCTGTCCAAGACCATCTCACGCACCGCAGGTGTAATAAAAGCCCCCTCACCTGTTGAAATAACCTTTAACGCAGGCGGTGTATCCAAGATACGTTCAATCACACGTTGTTCGACCCTACGAAACTCTTCTTCGCCATACATAGCAAAGATATCAACCACGCTACAACCGGCTGCAGTTTCTATTTCTTTATCAGAATCAACAAACGGAATCCCCAGCCTACGCGCCAACGCGCGTCCAACACTAGTCTTCCCTGCCCCCATCAAACCGACCATAACCACAGGTCTATCGATAAAATCTTCATTTTTTTCATTCATAACAAGGCTAATTTTACCAAAAAAATGATTTTTAACAATAAAATTATATTTAAGTCTTATTAAAATAAGAAATTTATGCTATAATAAAAAGCGACAGAACCAAAAAAAAGAGAGAAATCATGAAAAAAACATTATTTTTCAGCGCCCTACTTGTTTCATACACCGGCCTTGCATCGGCAACAGAATTACAATTCGGGACCGAGCAAGCCATCAGCGCAACCAGCATTGCCACCCTTCAACACACAATAACCCAAGGGCTATTTTCATCATACTCTCATCGTGCCACACCCACATCCGCCATACCTGCTATTGATCACCGTTCTATATACGGTTCTGCGCCACTATATGGCGAATATAATGACGACGGCACAATTGGTCGCAGTGGCGGTGATTCTGGACGTCCGCTATCTAATATTTGGCTTGATTGGCAACATTCCTATGACGACATTATCGCGGGCGATTTTGACCGATTTAATTCAAGACACGACATCATAACTGCTGGCATTTACGGCAATCAGATTACAACCAACAACGGACACTACAATTGGAATTTTTATGGTGGCTATATAAACGGAACACTGGACAACCCTACCCTAACCAGCAAAGAACAAGGCGGTTTTATCGGTCTGCATAACAAATTGCACACACACAATTTTATAATCAACAGCACAATTAACACAGGTTCTCTTAAAAGCACAACCGACTATGCAACATTATCTGACGACCATACAAATGTATGGTTTGGGATTGCTGGTAATATCGCATACGAACTAGAATTAGACAACACATTTAAAATATACCCTAACCTATATATTGGTTACACCTGGACCAAGAACCAGACCCAAAACGAATTATACAGTGAAAATCTAAAAAATCACACATTTGGTTTTTTTGAAATATCACCTGCATTAAGCGCAGTAAAACACATTGGTTCTAACTGGTTTGGGACATTAAACATCAAATATGTAAATGTTCTAAATGCCGACAAGAACATCAAGATAAACGACACGACATTTGAACTACCGACCATCAATGGCTATACTGAATACGGTCTTGCACTGGAAAAGCACACCGAAAACTTCGTATTCAGGGCAAACATTAACCGGCACGATGGCGACCTTAGCGGTTGGGCGGGCGGTCTAAACATTAAATATATTTTCTAAACAGCTACATCGGGTCCCGTCCACACATTCGCCATTCCCGCGCAAGGACATATGTCCGCGGTATTTTCGTATTCGAAAAAATTGCAATTTTTGCGGGGCCCGAAAAATCCACAGGATGACAACACTTCGTTAAAACTTCGTGTTGTAGGCAAGTTTTGTTAAAAATTCGGGGTGTGGGTGATGAGTGTGCGGTTTTGTTTTCTTTGTTAATAAAAAACACCGGCGGGGAGGACGAAAGCCGGTGTTTCTTCTGTGCTTTGACACAGAAACTGGTGTTGCAGTCGGGATTATTTCCATACGGTTGGAATGTTGGAATAATCAGACAACCCTGTTGCGTTATAGTACATATCACCAACTTGGCCTGATGTGGCATCTGGCCAGATTTCATACAGGTATTGCCCATTTATACGCGCAGATGGACCGGTTAAGGATGTGCAGTTATAGAATGTGTGAAAGAACATATTAGTCACTGCCGTACCAGAAATACTACCAAACAGGTTTTCGGGGATTGATGTCAAACCACTGCAACCAGAAAAGGTGACTGCGAACATATAACCTGCTGGTGCGCCAGATATACCTGCGAATAATCCCGCAGGGATTGATGTCAAACCACTGCAACTATGAAAGGTGCCGTTGAACATATAACTTGCTGGTTTGCCAGATATACCCGCGAATAAGCCAGACGGGATTGATGTCAAACCACTGCAACCATTAAAGGTGTTGGAGAACATAGAACTTGCTGGTGCGCCAGATATACCTGCAAACAGGTTTTCTGGGATTGAATCGGTCATATTATATGCATTATAAAATGTCCGATAAAATCGTGGTTGGTTATTTGTATCACTGCTGAGTGTCCCAAATATTGCACCCAACGAGCCATCAATCGATGCGATTTTTGTTTGTATTACATCCCAAGGCACCCCTGAGGATGGACCAATATAAAAACTTATCGCAGCGGTGGATGTACTGGTATTATATGCCGTTGCCTGACCGCCAAGTCTGATGTTATAAACCCCCTTTGATGCATATTCATGCCCAAATGTCATATTGGAGGTATCTGATTTTGTAATCCATTCGCTTTTACCATCACCCCAATCAATATAGAATTCACCAGCAGCACTGATTTGCATAGCGAACATATCGGTATAAGATGTTGTGGTCAGATAAAAGTCATATACTGCGTCACTGGGTGCCGATGGATATTCATTTGTTGTCGCACCCAATCCACCCCATGCGACTGGAATATATAGATAATCATCCAGTCCAGTTGCGCCGCTGTACATATCATCAACATGAGATAATGTGGCACTGGGCCAGATTTCATACAGGTATTGCCCATTTATACGCGCAGATGGACCAGTTAAGGATGTACAGTTATAGAATGTTTGGGAGAACATACGACTTGCTGGTGCTCCAGATATACCCGCAAATAAGTCAGATGGGATTGAGCCTTTCATATTATATGCATTATAAAATGTCCGATAAAATCGTGGTTGGTTATTTGTATCACTGCTGAGTGTACCAAATATTGCACCCAACGAACCGTCAATTGAGGCGATTTTTTTTGACTGTGTATCGCTATAATTTACATAAAAACTTATCGCAGCGGTGGATGTACTGGTATTATATGCCGTTGCCTGACCCGCTAGTTTTATTGTATATGATTTTCTAGTACTGTATGTATGCGAATATGTTGTGTTTGTTGTGTCTGGTTTTGTTATGGTTTGTCTTTTTCCATCGCCCCAGTCAACATAGAATTTACCGGCCG
>JAFXFG010000019.1 GCA_017520675.1 Alphaproteobacteria bacterium | reverse complement strand
CGTTTCATCGCCATTTGAAAATCAGAATTCAGCACACGAAGAACATTTTTCCCAAACAATTTGCTATAATGCACATCGTAATCTAGACTCAACCCTGTCAAAATATTCTGCAGTTTTTCCATATCAAGTTCATTATTTGGTACAAAATACTTACTACCACCACGTCCATCTGCACTGCGGGCAATATTTTCCACCGCGCCTAATTTACCCACCGCGTTTAAAAAATCAGACACTGTTTTAATCTGTTGTTCTGCCTGTGGTTTTTGTGGCGCCTCTTTTTGTACACCTGATTGTTTTTGATTTGGAATCAAGTTTATAAACGGATCTTCTATGCCAAATGGATTATACGGTTCATTCGGTGCAATTCGCTTTGCCTCTCTGGCAGATACATAATTCCCATTTTCATCCCGTTCGATACGATAAAAAATACGTCCCGTAGGCCCCAAGGTCTTTTCAAACGCGATATTATGATAATCGTTATCCAAACGTGGCACTGTTGACAATCCCGCCTGCTGTAAAATTTCATTTAATCCCAGAGCCAATTTCTCAAATTCAGCCTGATTATTTGGATACAATGTAAAAGCCTTGCCAAACTGATCATTATTTTCTTCTAAAATCGGATAATTTCCAATCCATTCTGAATTAAAGTTAACAGTCTTGAATGTGGCATTTTCTTTCAGCAAAAAAGGGATTACAACCTGCGCCAGCTTATACCAATCCTCATATCCATTTGCATACAAATGCATTTTCCATGGATAATTCAGATCTGACATATTACCATCATGTTCCGCCCAAATTTTACCTCTAGTTGGTCGCAATATCCTATTTTGCAACAAGTTATTATGATAATTCGCAATTTCTGAAATCTCTATTGCACTCACAAAAAACTCCTTTTTTTTCACACTAATTATAACACATTTTTATCCCATTGTAAACATTCATAAAAAATCCCCCAATCAGGGGGATTTTCATTTACGACAACTTATGAATAACCAAACCGCTACGCAATTTTGGTTCAAACCAAGTTGTTTTTGGTGGCATAATATTGCCTGTATCTGCGATATCGATAATCTGACGCATTGTTACAGGATACAACGCAAATGCAGCAACCATTTCGCCACTATCTACGCGTTTCTGTAATTCGCCCAGCCCACGAATACCACCGACAAAGTCGATACGTTTGCTGGTACGCAAATCACCCAAATTCAGAATCTTATCGAACACCAAATTTGACAAAACCGTAACATCCAGTGTTCCAATTGGGTCGTTATCATCATATGTACCTTCGCGCGCAGTCAAAGAATACCACTTGCCATCCAGATACATACCAAAGTTATGCAACGCATTTGGTTTATAAATTTCTGTTCCCATTTCAACAACTTCAAACGATTCCGACAATTTGTCCAAGAATTCTGTTGCTGTCAAGCCATTCAAATCCATAACAACGCGATTATAGTCAATAATATTCAATTGGCTTTCTGGGAAAATCACCGCCAAGAAATAGTTATATTCTTCTTCGCCTGTGTGGTTTGGGTTTGCAGCACGTTTTTCTGCCCCAACCAATGCCGCTGCCGCAGTACGATGATGACCATCTGCAACATACAACGCAGGAATTTCTGCAAAGATTTCTGTTATGCGTGCATTTGTTTCTGCATCACGAATCGCCCAGAAAGTATGTCCAAAACCATCTTCTGCGACAAAATCATATTCAGGTTCTTGATTTTTGACGATATTTTCAACGATTGTGTTCATTTCATCAACATCAGGATACGCAAAGAACACAGGTTCAATATTTGCGTTTTGGATACGCACATGAATCATACGATCTTCTTCTTTATCCTTGCGTGTCAATTCGTGCTTTTTAATTTTGCCGGTCATATAATCATCAACATTTGCAGCCGCGACTAAGCCATACTGTGTACGACCATTCATTGTTTGCGCATAAACATAATACATTTCGCTGTCATCTTGCACCAACCAGCCACGTTCCTGCCACAACTTAAAGTTTTCAACCGCCTTGTCATAAACAGGTTGTGAATGTTCATCTGCGATTGGATCAAAATCAATTTCAGGCTTAATAATATGCAACAAGGATTTTTCACCTGCTTCGGCTTTTGCCTCGACCGAGTTCAAAACATCATATGGACGTGATGCAACTTCTGCGGCCAATTCTTTTGGTGGACGCACCCCTGCAAATGGTTTGATTTTCATACTTTTTTCCCTTTTGTTAAGTTTACTTTTGAAATTTTTTATACAGGATTATTTTTCTAATGCTGCCATAATTTCTGACAAATTATTATCTAAATTTCCGCTAACGTCAACATCAGAAAATTTTATTTTTTTCGCATTTCTCAGCCAATCAATTGCCGGCACAGTTACATCAAAAAAGGTCTGTAATCGTGCACGAATTATATCATGATTTCTGTCATCTGCGCGCGCAGTTCCACTGGCGATACGCTTTTCTATTCTTGCAACTAATGTTTCTGTTGGCACAACAAAATTCAAGATATGAATATCAAATTTATCAGCATAATTTTCAACCAACCACTTGGCCTGCGAAACCCTGCGCGGGAAACCGTCCAGCAAGACATCCATATCTTCTTTCAAATTCGCCCTCAGCAGTTCAAACAACACATCATCAGGCACCAGATTTCCATCTGCAATTATCTGATGAATTTCAGAATCCGCTGGCAACGCGCGCAACAACGCCCCAACACCAATATAATTATACTGGTGCAAATCCATCAGCATTTTTGCGAATGTTCCCTTACCCACCCCTGGGCCACCAATCAGAACAATTAATTTCTTTTTATCTACCATGATTACGATTATATCTTTCTAGTATTTTTTGATAATCTTCCTTAAATGGATTTTCCGAAATCCATAAATCACCGTTAATCACCTTTGGTGCATTGCGAAAATCGGTCAACATATTAGAACAACAATTAAAACCAAACCCTACAATTCTGGGTGCATATTTCAAAGACTTTAATTGGTTGTTGCTACAATTAAAATGACCGTTTACAATTCGTGGCGCATACTCCAAAGATTTCAACTGATTATACGCGCACAAGAAATATCCCATTGTAAATTCTGGTGCACCATACAAAGTTGTTAATTCATTATTGCAACAATCAAATCCATCGCCAATATTAACAGGTGCGTTTTTCAATGTTTTTAATTTATTGTGATGGCAAATAAAATTTCCCCCGATAAATCTACTTTGGTTATACAAATCAATCAATTGATTGCGTGAACAATCGAATTCTCCATTAACAAACACTGGCGAATATTTCAAATCCTGCAAATTATTATTCGCACAATCAAACTGCTTGCCAACAACCTTTGGCGCACCATACAATGATTTCAACCCGTTTGAAAAGCAAAAGAAATTACCGTTAACAACCTTTGGCGCACATTCTAAATCCTGCAAATTATTATGCGAACAGTTAAAATCACCATTTACAACAACACTAGATAAATTTGGTAATTTTGTTAATCCCAGTCTTGACAAATTGATATTAACATTAATGATAAAATCACGTGGCAAATCATATAAATTATATTTCTTACCATCTTGCTTAAAATAAATTGCGTATGCCATTATTTACCTTTTTCTATGTTTATAATAAAACTTCTGCTATTGTCTTGTCAAACCAAGTCTTACCTTTGCTTAGATTTTCTTTGAACATTTTCAAAGAACGCTATCGTATCCTTTATTGTTTTTCTTGTCTGATTTTGCAACATAGTATTCATCATTTTTGTATCAATTCCCTGAATATATTTATATTCAGCAACATACCCTGGTGCGACTGAATTATTTGTAAAATTATTTCCGTCGCAAATCAAAACACCACCCAATTTTCTTGGTGCATTTTGTAAATTCATCAAATTATTGAACGAGCAATCAAAATACCCCCCAACAGACTTTGGTGCAAACTTTAAGTTTTCCAAATTATTTTCACTGCAATCGAACGAGCCCCCAACCCCCTCCGGCGCACCCTGCAAAGATATTAATTCATTTGCGAAACAAATAAAATCAGTGCCCACAAATTTTGGTGCATAATTCAATGTTTGCAAAAAATTTATTCCACAGTGAAATGTTTTTCCCACAAATTCCGGTCCCCCCTTTAATGATTCCAACTCATTAAAACAACACAAGAAACTGCCATTTATTTTTCTTGGCGCGCCCTCTAAATTTTGCAAAAAATTTGCACTACAATCGAAATCCCCACCCACATACTTCGGTGTCCCCGATAAAGATTCCAATAAATTTGTTGAACAATTAAAACTGCCCCCAACAAACAAACCTGGTGCCCCCTGTAAAGACAACAACTCGTTATCACTACAATCGAAATCCCCCAAGACAACAACCTTGGACAAATCTGGCAATTCCTGTAAATCCAGATACGACAAATCCAAATTCGCCTCAAAAATAAAATCATTGGGCAGATTATTCAAATCATAAATCTTATTTTTATATTTCACAAACCAAGTTCGATATTTTTCAAAAGGCCGTACAGTTTCAAATACTTTTTTCATTGATTTAAACTTTTATTAAAATTCACTATATCAAACATAGCACAAAAAAATCGCCTGTCAACGAATGACAGGCGAAAACAACTACAAAAAGTAATTATTTTTTACTGTTTTCAATTGCTGCGCCCAAGATATCGCCCAAAACAGAACCACTATCTGCTTCATTCGAGAATTCTTTAACCGCTTGCTTTTCCAGTGTTACCTGCAAAGCACGAATTGACAATTTAACAGTATTATCTTCAACAGATACAACAGACGCTTCTACGGAATCGCCGATATTAAATTTATTTGTATCCTGTTCAGATTTTTCGCGGGACAAATCAGTTCTGCGAATTACACCACGAATATCGTTTGGCAATGCCAAAATCAATTCATCTGGTGTGATTTCAGAAACAGTACCGCATACAACAGCACCCTTCTTAATCGAAGCAGCATTGTTTTCTGCGCTTTCTGTCAACTGTTTGATACCCAAAGTAACGCGTTCTTTTTCTGGATTGATATCCAAAATTTTTGCTGTTACTTCTTGACCACGAACGAATTTCTTCAATTCTTCTTCATCCAATTTGTTCCAAGACAGGTCAGAAATATGAACCATACCGTCCAATTCTGGTGTCAATGCAACGAACAAACCAAATTCAGTTGTATTTTTAATTGGGCCAGTAATTACATCGCCAACATTGTGAGTTTCTGCAAACTGCTTCCATGGATTTGGTTGCAACTGTTTATAACCCAATGAAATACGACGTTTTTCCTGATCAATATCCAAAACAACAACATTGATTTCCTGACCATTTTGCAATACTTTGCTTGGGTGGATATTTTTGTTTGTCCATGACAATTCAGACATATGGACCAAACCTTCGATATTATTGCCCAAGTCAATAAATGCACCATAATCAGTCAACGAAGAAACCTTACCTGAAACTGTATCGCCAACATTAAATGCGCGCGATGCTGTATCCCAAGGATCTTCTTCCAGTTGTTTTGCACCCAACGAAATACGATGAGATTCTGGGTCGAATTGGATAACCTTGACCATAATTTTTTCACCAACATGAACCAATTCACGTGGATGATTAATGCGTTTCCAAGACAAGTCTGTAACATGCAACAATCCATCGATACCGCCCAAGTCAATAAACACACCGTAATCAGTAATGTTTTTAACTGTACCTTCTACGACAGCACCCAATGAAATGTTTTTCATTGCTTCTTTCTGTGCTGCTGCGATTGCATCAGACTGGATTGCGCGACGTGAAACGATTGCGTTTGTACGCAAAGCATCCATCTTTAGTACGCGGAATTTGTCTTTCAAACCAATCAAAGACTTTGCATCACGAATTGGTTTATGGTCAACCTGTGAAGAAGGCATAAATGCGAATACACCGTTAATATCAACTGTAAATCCGCCACGAACGACTTCGATAATTGTACCTTCTGGGTCAACACCTTCTGCGACTGTCTTTTCCAAATCTTTCCATGCTTTTTCTGCACGTGCCTTGGTATAAGACAATACTGCTGTACCTTCGCGTGTTTCATATCTTTCAACGAAAACATCGATAATATCGCCAATTGCAGGCACAGAAGCCCCGAATTCCTTTAATGGAACACGACCTTCGGATTTCAAGCCCACATCAACCATTGCGAAATCACCGCGGATATCCTTTACAGTACCTTTGGTTGCATAGCCCTGCAATGTTTCTTGGGAACCATAGTTTTCGTCAAACATCTGGACAAAATCTTCGCCAGACAGTGGATTAAATAAATCTTTGGATAAATCTTTCATAAGAAAATATCATCAAAGTTTGCCACCCTTCACCAAGGCATAATTTGATGACAAAGCACCAAAAATCCTCTCTGGGGGACTTGTGGGGTTAATCGGAATGACCTTGTGCCCACCCACAAAATCGTGATAATTATATATGTTTTTTTAGAAATCGCAAGTATTTATTACACAAAACACAGTTAAAATTCTTAGGCATCACGCCCAACGAATCCCATTGCCACGATAAACATTTCCACGCTATCCTTGCGCGAAGATGGTGGCTTTATATGATGAACAGTCTTAAAATTTTGCTTAATTTGCTTTAATAAATCATTTGTTGTACCGCCTGTAAAAGACTTGCAAACAAACGTCCCACCGACTTTCAGCGCCCGCAACGCAAAATCCAGCGCATATTCCAGCAAAACCATTTGCCTGATATGGTCTGTTTTTTTATGCCCAACAGTATTTGGTGCCATATCAGACACAACAACATCTGCAGTTCCATCTGTATTTTCAGATAAATTCAGTTTTTCAACCAGCCATTGTAATGCTTCATCTGATGTAAAATCGCCTTGATAAGTCTCGACCCCAACGATTGGTGAAATCTCTAACAAATCCATCGCGAAAATCTTTGACTTTGGAAAAGTGCGCGCAATATATTGCGACCAAGACCCAGGCGCAGCCCCCAGATCCACCACCACCTGCCCATCGCGCAAGAACCTGAAACGTTCATTTATTTCAATCAATTTATATGCCGCACGCGCACGATATCCTTCTTTCTGCGCACGCGCGACATACGGGTCAGACGCCTGACGCTGCAACCAGGCAACCGAAGATTTTTTTGCTGCAATTTTTTTATTTGTTATCTTCATCTGGCTCTAATCTTTTTTATTTTATTTACTTTTTTGAAACAACCGCGCTGCAGCATATTGCCACTTTAATGCGCGGTCCAGAAGACGAACATAGAAAACATTTGCCGCATTCTGTGGTGAACCATACAAGTGATACCATGCCTGACATTCATTTCCAAAGAACTTGCTACGTTTTCCCTGATGGAGATAAGTAATTACAACCTGATAACCCTTGACATTGCCATTTTTATCCTTCACTTCAACAGGTTTTTCAACATCAATCGGTGTCCAATCAAACAGTTTATCAAAAACTTTTCCCATTATTATCTCCTAATTTTTAATTTGCCTGTGGTTTTGGCGATTTTGGTGCCTGTTGCATTTTTGCCATAACCGCTTCCATTCCACCCATACGTTGTATCATTGCCATTTGCTGTTTCATTTTTGTGTACTGTTTGATGATATGTTCCACATCACGTACTGTACAACCTGCTGTTTCTGCAATACGCGCCTTGGCATTTGCAAAAACCTTTTCTGGTTCTGCACGTTCCGCAGGTGTCATTGCTTCCAGAATTTTAATTTGCGCATCAACACTGCCATCTTTAATTTTTTCTTTCATTGCACTAACTGCACCACTCATCCCCGGCACCATTTTAAGTAATCCACTAAAATTACTCATTTTTTTAATTTGCTTTAATTGTGCCAACATATCATTCATATCGAACTGACCACTCATCATACGTTGCGCAGTTTCCTTCATACCCGCAGGCATTTTATCCGCAGCAAAATCCTTTTCATTTACATTATTTTCAACAACATTATTTTCCTGTTTTTTTTCTTTTTTTCTTCCAAAGCCAAACATATTTTCACTCCTTTTTTTATTTTTTCATTTTATTGTTTTTTAATGAATTGTCCAGATACTTATGCAAATATTTTCCGGTTTGTGATTCTGGCACTTGAACAATTTGTTCTGGCGTACCTGTTGCAATGACTTGTCCGCCACCTGCCCCACCTGTTGGCCCCAAGTCCACAATCCAATCTGCGGTTTTAATAACTTCTAAATTATGCTCAATAACAATTACAGTATTTCCCTGCTCAACCAATTCATGCAAGACCGACAGCAACATTTTTATATCTTCGAAATGCAGCCCTGTTGTTGGTTCATCCAAGATATAGATAGTTTCACCTGTACTGCGTGCAGCCAATTCTTTGGACAATTTTATACGCTGTGCCTCGCCCCCAGATAAATCAAGGGAACTTTGCCCCAACTTAATATAATCCAACCCCACGCGTTTCAGCAATTCTAACTTTCTTGAAATCTTCGGTACATTTACAAAGAATCTATATGCCTCTTCCACTGTCATATTCAACACATCTGCAATAGACTTTCCTTTATATTTAACAGCCAAAGTTTCTTCATTATAACGTGCCCCACGACAGCAATCACATTCCACATATACATCTGCCAAGAAATTCATTTCTATTTTTATCTGCCCATCACCCTGACAGGCTTCGCACCGTCCACCTTTGACATTAAATGAAAACCTACCTGCTGTATAACCACGTGCTTTTGCCTCTGGCAGACCTGCAAAGAAATCACGAATATCGCTAAACACGCCCGTATAAGTTGCAGGATTACTGCGTGGACTGCGTCCAATTGGCGACTGGTCAATATCGACCACCTTGTCCACATTTTCCATACCAACAATAATATCATGCGCCCCGGTTTCTAACTTAGAATTATACAATGCGCGCATCAACGCAGGATACAAAGTATCCAGCAACAATGTTGATTTACCAGATCCAGAAACACCAGTCAACGCGATAAATTTTCCCAATGGAAATTCAACATCTATATTTTTCAGGTTATTTTCGCGCGCACCACAGATTTTAATTGTTTTTCCATTTCCCGTGCGCCTTTTCTTTGGGACTTCGATTTTACGCACGCCCGACAAATATTGTCCTGTGATTGAATCTTTATTTTTTATGACCTGTGCAGGTGTTCCATGCGCAATAACATTTCCACCATTTATACCTGCGCCCCGTCCAATATCAACCAAATAGTCCGCCGCCCGCATTGCATCTTCATCATGTTCAACGACAATAACTGTATTATCTTTATCACGCAAAGTCTTTAATGTTTCCAGCAATTTATCATTATCACTTTGGTGCAGACCAATTGAAGGCTCGTCCAGAACATACAAGACCCCAGACAATCCACTACCAATTTGCGATGCCAGTCTGATACGCTGTGCCTCGCCCCCGGACAAAGTTCCCGCCATACGCGACATTGTTAAATATCCCAATCCAACATTTTTCAAGAAATACAATCTTTCTGTAATTTCACGCAGAACGATACGTCCAATTTCATTATCCTTTTGCGACAAATGATTTGGCAAGTCTTGAAACCACAGCAATGCGTCATCCACCGACATATCACAAACATCCATAATATCTGCGCCATTAATTTTGACACACAACGCGTGAATATTCAGTCGTTTTCCATGACATACTGGGCATGGTTTTTCTGATTGATATTTCGAAAGTTCTGTTCGCATTGCCTCTGAATCCGATTCGCGCCAGCGTCTTTCGATATTTGGAATCACACCCTCATATGGTTTTTCATAAACAAAACCATTCCAATTTATTTTGATTGCCTTATCGCCACTGCCGTACAAGACTAAATCTTTTTGTTCCTGTGTCAAAGTATGCCAAGGCTTTGAAAGCGGTATTTTAAATGTTTTATGTAGTGCCTCTAATAAATGCTCAAACTGGCTAAGCATTCCGCCACGCGACCAAGGCGCAATTGCCCCACCCAATATCGACTTAGATGGATCTGGCACGACCAAATCAGGCGACATATTCAACTGCACCCCCAACCCATCACAATTCTGACAGGCCCCCATTGGCGCATTGAACGAGAACAACCTTGGTTCAATCTTTGGCACTGTAAAACCGCTTACTGGGCACGCATAACTTTGTGAATACAAAGTATCTTCATTTGTATCCAGCCTGCGCACCAAAACAGACCCAGGCACTAAACGCAAAGACCCTTCAAACGAAGAATAAAGTCTGGATTTAAATTCCTCTATATCAGCATCTTCATTTGGCATTTGCAGTCTATCGACAACAACAAAGATTGAATGTTTTTTATTTTTATCCAACGGTGGCACTGCGGACAAATCCATTATTTCGCCATCAATTATTGCGCGTGAATAACCTTGCTTAACCAAGAATGCTAATTCCTTTCTATATTCACCTTTGCGTTCCCGCACCAAAGGCGCCAAGATAAATATTTTTACCCCTGCTGGGATTTTCATTGTCCAGTCAACCATTTCTGCAATCGTTTGTGATTTGATTGGCAGTCCTGTAACTGGCGAATGCGGCACCCCGATTCGCGCCCACAACAAACGCAAATAATCATAAATTTCTGTAACCGTTCCAACTGTTGATCGGGGATTTTTTGATGTAGTTTTCTGTTCAATTGATATTGCTGGTGCTAATCCTTCTATCAAATCCACATCTGGCTTTTTTTGCATATCCAAGAATTGTCGCGCATAACTGGACAACGATTCGACATATCTTCGTTGTCCTTCGGCATAAATAGTATTAAATGCCAACGATGACTTTCCAGAACCAGATACGCCAGTAAAGACCACCAATTTATTTTTTGGTATGTCCAAATCGATATTTTTAAGATTATTTTCGCGTGCACCACGAATTTTAATAAAATTTACCATAGTGTTAATATATATAGTTTTTATCCAACAAAATTCAATACAAAGGGCGAAAATCCTTTTTTTTCGCCCTTTGTATTTTTACTTTTTCCCAGCCTTCAAACTCTCAGGCGCCAAAGATATCCCAGCGACACGCGTATGATCTGCCCCCAGTTCTGGAATCAATTGTTTATCAACCCACACATCAATTCCACCTGCATTACCAAATGTTGCCTTATATTTATTTCCGGCCGGCACATAATAAACATCCCCAGGCACCAGCACGCGACTAAACACCGTTTTACCGCGTCCATCTTCTACCTTGACCCAAGATTCTTGTGTTGCCTGCAAAACAACATTTGCCTTTTCACGATTATCCGTACCAAAGCGTTCGCGTACCTCTTGTTTAAACGCGGGGTCTTTATCATCTATTGACACAACCGTATCTTCCACCTGCACCACAGGTTCATTTGCGACTGTGCTTGATTCCACAGCGCTATTATCACCCCCTGTCAGCAAGACAATTCCCAAAACAATTATCGCCACACCGACCAAACCACCAACGAACCAAATCCAATTTTGATACACAAATTGATAGGACTTTACAAACATCAATTTATACCAACTTTCTTCTTTGATACTTGGCATAGCGCACGCACTTGTATCTGCATCATCACCTGCCCCTGCACAACCATTACCTGCGCCCATTTCCTGTTTAATTTTAGTAACTATCTCATCTGGGTCCAGTCCTAATTCAATTGCATAATTACGCGCAAACCCCAGAATATAAACAGGTTCTGGGATTTGGTTATAATCACCAGCCTCCAAAGCCTCTAAAAACTCCTCGCGAATACATAGTTGTTTTGATATTGTCTGTATTTCGCGTTTACGCCGTCCCGTAGTACGTGCGTTACGCAACATATCCCCTGCGGTCAACACAACTGGGGTTTCCAAGTTTTCATTATTTTCAATATTATCCGTCATTATTTACTGCCCCTTGCTTAATTTGCTTTCATAATACCCCAAAAATCACGAATTGCAACTATTAAGGCATCAGCATTATCTATTTGATTTACCTTAATACGAAACTCCGAAGAATTTGGCATTCCTGCGCTATACCACGCAGCATGTTTTCTGAACATTGGTATTGCAGTTTTTTCGCCATAATACTCGATTGCATACCTCAAATGTCGCAAGACAACATCAACGACATCGACCTTTAAATTTTCATTTTGCATTTTTGCGATTGCCCATGGTTTCCCCAGCAATCCGCGCCCAATCATTACACCACTATACCCCAATTCTGACAATTTCGGCAACACCTCAGAACTTTTAATATCACCATTGGCGACAACAGGGATTTTCACATCACGCACATCTGGCCAAACAGCATTTCCCAAATAAAGTTGCGCACGCGTACGCCCATGAAGTGTTGCGAATTGCACGCCACAATCTGCCGCAATTTTTAATAAATCTTGCCAATCTTTGTGTTCTTCGTCCCAACCCAATCTGGTTTTTATCGACACAGGCACTTTAACCGCCCCAACCACAGCCACCATAATTTTTTCTGCCAACCTGTGGTCGCGCATCAAGTATGCCCCTGCCCCTGCACGTGTTGCGACCTTTGGCACAGGGCAACCCATATTAATATCAATCCACTTTGCCCCTTGATTTTCAAGGATTCGCGCGGCATCAGCCATCAAATCTATATCTGCACCAAAGATTTGCGCCCCGATATTCCCCTCGTCCCCATACTCATCAAAGTTTCGCAAGCAATTTTTATGTCCACCGACCAGCGAATGGCACGAAATCATTTCTGTAACCAACGGTGCATTTGGTGAAAATTCACGCACGATACGGCGGAAAGGCCTGTCAGAAATTCCCGCCAAAGGTGCAGCAAAAATTTGATTATCACTAAACATTTGTGATATAATGCCACCGATGAAAGGAAAAATCAAAAATTTATTTCAATTTATTGGTCGCGCTTGGTCTGGCGGGACATATGGCAAATTTGGCATTTTATTTGCAACATTTGGCATATTTATGTTTGCCGGTGTATTCCAAGGCGACGCCAGCATTCAACGTTTCATTGTCAATTCTTGGAAATTACAGGACGCATACGAACAACGCGATTCGGAACAACGCACACTGAACAAGATAGAAAATCACATTGAATTAATAAAAACAAATAGCCCCGATTACATAAACGAACTGGGGCTACAATACCTAAACATTGGTGATTCAAAGTTAAAAATATTGAAATTTTAATTCAAGAACAAAACAGTTCCATTCAGATACAATGCAAAGCACAACCAGATTAAATATGGCCACACCAAATAATATGCACCTTTACTAATTGGCTTAAATTCTGCCATCAGCCAGATTGTAACCCCTATCAGCGCACACAGTGTCAACAATGCCGCCCCAACGAAGTGCAATCCAAAGAACAAATAAGACCACAGCGCATTCAATGCCATTTGCACGACAAATGCCCAATACGCGACTGTTTTTGACTTACGCGCCTTGGTATTTTTAATTACCAAGAACAACGCAATACCCAACAACGCATACAGTATTGTCCATGCAACACTGAACACCCAACCGTCTGGTGTCAATATTGACTTATTCAGCGCATTAAACCAAACATCATTTGCGCCATGCGGTGTAAAGAACACCCCAAAGATTCCTGGCAAGAAAGAAATTACCAATGCAAAAATAAAAATTAGAACATTTTTCATATTTCACTCCTTTTGATATTCAGCATATCACTTTTTGTCATCAAATATCACAGGAATGAAATACTATTAACAAATACAAACTAATCAAACATCTCTAAATGCATTTTATTCTTGGCACAAATTTCATAAAACAATTTTAAAAACTCACGCACTTTTGGTGTTTTAATAGTCATAGGATTTCCAACTCCTGTCAAATAATATTCGTAATAAAAATCGATATTTGGCACCTCTATTAATCTAGAATTTCTGTTTGTACACCATTCTGGCATCAATGCGATACCCGCATTATCACAAACCAATTGATATATAATTGACGGCGAATCGGACACAGTATTTAATTTCTTTGCACGTTTTGACACGAATTGAAATTCCGGCAAGTTCAAGAATTTTTGTCTCATAAACAAGTCATAATTTTCCAGCAAATCATCCATATCCTTTGGCACACCATGTTTATCCAAATATTCCTGTGTTACATAAAACTTGGCTTTTGTTTTAAATTTAAATAAAACCCTGCCTGGAATTTTCTGATACAATTGCGCATCTATAATAGATATATCAGGATTTGCCATACTAACAGTTCTATTTGTCATAACATCCAGTCGAATTTTAGGATATCTTGCATACAATTTAGACACTTCTAACAAAACACTACTGCCAAAGAACCCTTCCTCGGTCCACAACAAGACACTACCAACCAACTCATCTTTTTCATACAAACTGTCCAAAATTCTATTTATTGCATCTGCAACAATTTCAATATCTGCATACAATTGCCTTGTTGCATTTGTTGGCAAGCACCCCAAGGGACTGCGTATCAACAGCACAGTTTTAAATCGTGATTCCAGATCAGAAATCATCTTGGACATATTAGAATGTTTAATACCGTTTCTTTCTGCGGCGGCCTGAATTTGCCCTAAATCGACCACTTCTTTCAGTGCTAACAATTCTTTCAGCAACGAAACTTTTGTCTTAATTGTCGGCATAAAAACTCCTTTTTAGGTATATTTTCTTCTATTTTTTCATCCCATGCACTAAGAATAATTACTTAATTTCAGATAATTTATGGGACAAAAAACCTGATTTTCTGGGATTTTTTATACCTATCCCCTTTTTATACACTATTTCTGATAAAAACGGTATAAAAAAATCCATAAAAACCTATTTTATAATAGCGATGTGTTAACAATAAACAACAAAACAATAGGAGATAAAAAAATGACTCATGGTGATATATGGAATGCAATCGACTGCTTTGCTGCCGCCCACAAAGTTTCATGCTCTGGTCTGGCGAAACTTAGTGGGCTTGATCCAACGATATTTAACAAAAGTAAGCGTTGGTCGAAATATGGACAACCCCGCTGGCCATCAACCAGCAGCATCGCCAAGATTTTGGATGCCACAGGAACAGAAATGAAAGAATTCATTAAATACTTTGCCCCTGTGGGTAACAGGACATAGAACAAACAACAAGACCGACAAACACTGTCGGTTTTTTATTGCGTCCCAAACGCGACATATGTTATACTGAACAGTGAACCAGATGGGAATTTGGTTCGGGGCTATCACAAGCCTATAACAACCGGTGCAAATGATAATTCGCGTCGTAATCCGACCGGTATTTTCCATATTTGCATCGCAATCCTGATTAATCCCTGGCTTTTTTTAGTCGGGGGGCTGTCCGCTATACAACAGGTGATTTATCACTAAAAGCGGGCAGAGTCATTGTTGTTATGATTTGTGAACTCCCCGACCGCATTGATTTCCATTGCGGTTTTATTAAAAAAATAACCACAGGAGGGCACAATGCACAAAAAACTATTAACAGCTTTCTTAATCTGCGCGCCAATGTCAGCGGTCGCAAATATTCCATCAACCGAATATGTCCAGCAACAAATCGCATCACAAATCGCAACCGCTGTATCATCTAAGGTTGATACCAGCTCCACCGCGAATCAGACAATGGCGGGAACATATACTGTTTCCGGCACAATTGATGTTACTGGTGCGATAATTGTACCGACTGCAACCTTGCCAACGGCGGAATAATTTATAGGGGGACAGGTATGCGAAAAATATTGTTTGGTGTTTTGGGGTGCTTGGTGGCAGTGTGCGCACACGCAGCACAGGTCGCAAATCTAGACTATGTGCACAAATTGATTCAACAAAAGTGGGATATATCTATACCAATTAAGGCAGATAATCCAATGCTGGCCGCCAATATGAAATACCTGCTGACGGCGGTGGATGTTGCAAATGAAATTTTGAATGGCGAAAAGACCACCAACTATGGTAATGGCGAATTTGCAACATTACACGCCGCCGACACAGTTGCAACAATTCAAGCAGTGGAAACATTGGTGCAAAAAGTGGAAAAATATAAATTTACCCTGACAACGACGCCCGATACCAGCAGTTTTAGTTTTTCAATCAGCGCAGCGGGTGAATTTGTGGTTGACTGGGGCGACGGTACAGTTGAAACAAAAACAAAACCAGACACAACAGATACAACATATACGCATAATTACATCACCGCTGGCACATACACAATCGGCATTGGCGGTCAGGCAACAGCATATAATACAGATGTACTATCTAATTTTACGGGCGAAAAATACACACTAGCCGCGATAAGTTTTTCATCCAGTGCAGGAAAAATCGCATCAATCGACGGTTCACTGGGGGCGATATTTAGCACACTGACAGACGGCAGCCAACCAGGATTTTATCAGACTTTTTCTTACGCAACTAATATGACCGGTTCAATCCCCGAAAACCTATTCGCTGGTATAACTGGCGCACCAACAACGGGTATGTTCAACGGCACCTTTAATGGTTGCAGTGGTTTGACATCAATCCCCGCGGGATTATTTGCGGGTATATCTGGCGCACCAGCTGATAGTATGTTCAGCAGCACCTTTGGTGGTTGCAGTGGTTTGACATCAATCCCTGCGGGGTTGTTCGCGGGTATATCTGGCACACCAGCAAATTATATGTTCAGCTACACCTTTGGATATTGCAGTGGTTTGACATCAATCCCCGCGGGATTATTTGCGGGTATATCTGGCGCACCGGCTGATAGTATGTTCAGCCGCACCTTTTTTGGTTGCAGTAAATTAACATCAATCCCAGAAAACCTGTTTGGTAATATTTCCGGCACCGAAAAAGCCCAGATGTTTGAAGGAATGTTCTGGCGATGCACTTCATTAACCGGACCATCTGCGCGTATAAACGGACAATATTTGTATGAAATCTGGCCAAATTGGGGGCCTACATATCATGGAACATATACAGATTGCACCGGCTTATCAGATTATTCCGCCATTCCTAATTCATGGAAAAACGATGGTTAACCATACTTCTGCCCCCCAAAAAAACACCCCCGACGAATCGGGGGTGAGAATGTTAAATTATTTTTTATTCAACAATATCAACCAATTTTACCTTGAACACAACTGGTTGTCCTGCCAATTCTGCCACTGGATATTCCGCTGGGAAAGTAACATTTAAATCACGTTCTTCACCAACCTTCATGCCAATAACCTGATCCTCAAAGCCAGGGATAAATTGACCACTGCCCAATACCAATTTTTGATTTTCTGCTGTACCGCCATTAAACTGAACACCATTTAAATAGCCCGCAAAATCGATAACAACAGTATCGCCATTTTCTGCAACACTATTACCACATGCTGTCAAACCTAATGCCGCACACAGCCCCATCACAGATACTAACTTTTTCATTTTTCATACTCCTTTTTTTAGTTATTATAAACACATCTGAAACCATATTCACGCATTGTTGCGCCTTCGGCCTCTATACGATAGTCAAAATATGGTGTCGGTTGCATTACTTCAAACGAAGGTTCATCGTATATCATCACAATACTGTCTGCGTT
>JAFXFG010000018.1 GCA_017520675.1 Alphaproteobacteria bacterium | reverse complement strand
TGATCGAATGGCAGGCATTACACACTCGCTGGAGCTTGCACTTCTTCACAGGATAGCCATAGTCACTCAAGTCCTATGGATGAATCAGAAATACTAAAAATACCATTCGATTCGAACAGCAAGAGGCCTGTTTGGTAATATTTCTGGTAGGACACAGAGTTATATGTTCAATGGCACATTCTATAACTGCACATCCTTAACCGGTCCATCTGCGCGTATAAATGGACAATACCTGTATGAAATCTGGCCTGATGCCACATCATCTCAGGTTAGTGATATGTACAGTGGCGCAATTGGACTGGATGATTACAGATGTATTCCAACCGCATGGGGTGGCGGTGGCGAAGATTGTTCTGCGCCAACGGCTGAATTCACCCTGACCACCACACCGGACACTAGCAGTTTTAGTTTTAAAATCAGTGCCGCGGGTGAATTTGTGGTTGATTGGGGCGACGGCACAGTCGAAACAATCACAAAACCCGACACAACAAACAGAACATATTCGCATAATTACGACATTGCCAAAACATACACAATCGGCCTCAGCGGTCAGGCAACGGCATATAATACCAACACATCCACCGCCGCGATAAGTTTTGACGATGCTGGTTTTTCTGAATCTATTGCCTCAATTGATGGCTCACTGGGGGCGATATTTGGGACACTCAGCAGTGATACAAATAACCAACCAAGATTTTATCAGACATTTCATAATGCATCTAATATGACCGGCTCAATCCCATCTGACTTATTTGCGGGTATATCTGGCGCACCAGCAAGTTATATGTTCTACGAAACCTTTCGGGGTTGCACTTTGACAGGCGCAATCCCCGATGGATTATTTGCGGGTATATCTGGCGCACCGGCAGAGGGTATGTTCTACGGCACCTTTGATGGTTGCAGTGGTTTGACATCAATCCCTGTGGGTTTATTTGCGGGTATATCTGGCAATGGTGCATTTATCATGTTTTTACGGACCTTTGCTGGTTGCAGTGGTTTGACATCAATCCCTGAAAACCTGTTTGGTAATATTTCTGGTACAGCACAAAATAATATGTTTGAAGGAATGTTTATGGATTGCACATCCTTAACTGGACCATCTGCGCGTATAAATGGAAAATACCTGTATGAAATTTGGCCAAACCTAGAATTCCAATTTGTTTATGGACCATACTATGGATGTACAGGGTTGTCAGATTATTCCACAATGCCAGCGGTATGGCGGTTGTTCAATGACTAAACACCAGTTTCTGTGTCAAAGCACAGAAGAAACACCGGCTTTCGTCCTCCCCGCCGGTGTTTTTTATTACATTCCTTATAACAATTTTTTTATTGTTTAAGAAAGCCCCCCCTCGCTATTCGTAAATCCCGCGTATCAGGTCCCACAAAAACATAAAAAAATCTCCTTTTCTATTAGCCATATTATAGCATAATTCAATCATTTAATCTAATTATTTTGTTGGGGGTATATTTCTACTTGCCAAGTGGGAATTCAATTTGCTAATCTTTCATAGAATTAAGGAGATATTAATATGGACTATCAATTATTAAAAACAGAAGTCGAACAAAAAACAGCCCAAACACTAGAAGTGTTAAAGTCTGAATATGCGGGCCTGCGCACAGGTCGCGCATCTGTACATTTACTGGATGCGGTTCGTGTACCTGTATATGGGTCAGAAATGCCAATTAATCAGGTTGCAACGGTTGCGACACCTGACAATCAGACCTTATCTGTAACTGTTTGGGACATTACAAATGCGCCTGCTGTTGAAAAGGCTATACGTGATTCCGGACTGGGATTGAATCCAATGACTGCGGGTGGTGTTATCAGATTGAATATGCCACCACTTACCGAAGAGCGTCGTCGTGAATTAACCAAAGTCGCTGGCAAATATGCCGAAGAAGCCAAGATTTCTATGCGCAATATTCGCCAAGACGCAATGGGTAAAATCAAACGCGCAGTTGCAGACAAAGAAATATCAGAAGACGACCAAAGAAAATACGAAGACGATTTGCAAAAGGTCTTTGACAAACGCGGTACCGAGGTTGACGCCATCGCAAAAGAAAAAGAAGCAGATATTATGTCTGTTTAGTATTTTAACCGCATAATTCATAGGGTGTCAAAGATATGTTCAAATTGTTTAAAAAAGCACAAAAGGTCGAAAAAAATCAGGCCGATATAAAGATACCGCAACACATTGCGTTCATATGCGATGGCAACCGTCGTTGGGCAGAAATGCGCGGTATGCCACCACTTATGGGGCATCAGGCTGGGATTTCTAATTTTGAAAATCTGGTTGATTGGTTTATTGCGCGCGGTGTTTCGACGATTACATTCTTTTGCTTTTCGACCGAGAATTGGAATCGTTCAACCGAAGAAGTTGATTTCTTGATGGATTTATTCTACACAGAATTAACCAAGAATATGAATCACGCGCTGGAAAAGAACTTGCGCTGTCGTGTAATTGGTTCGCGTGCCAGATTACCTGAAAAACTGGCGGCCTTGTGCGATGAGCTAGAGGAAAAAACCGCTGAAAACACTGCTGGTACGGTGGTGTTTGCTGTGAACTATGGCGGTCAAGACGAAATTATCGATGCGGTAAACGCTGCGATTGATACCGGTGAACATGTCAGCAAGGAAACTTTTGAAACATATCTGGACACAGGTGATTTATTGCCAATTGACTTGATGGTCAGAACCAGTAATGAAAATCGTATTTCTAACTTCTTGTTATGGAAGTTGGCATATGCCGAATTACTGTTCATCCCCGAACACTGGCCGGAATTGGTAAAAAGTGAAAAGTTATGGCAATTTACACTGGACGAATTTGCAAAACGCAATCGCAGATTTGGTGGTGGTAAAAAGGCAAATTATTCAGGCAAGAAACAATAGGAATATACACAATGTCAAACACAAAACAACGCATTATTGTCGCAAGTATAATGTTTTTAGGGGCGATTTTAATTGGCCTGGCAGAATACTTTGGTTATCACGCAGTACGATATGTTGGTATGTTGATAGTATTGGCGATGATGGTTGAATTTATCATGTGTCTGCGTCGTGCGGACAGTGCAATCAAGAAAGAAAATAAAATATTATTTTCTGTTTTTTTCTTGTGGTTAGTGTTGATGTTGGCCTCTATTTATTTTGTTGGTAATCGCCCATGGATTATATTATTGCTGTTATTAATCATATGTGCGACTGACATTGGCGCGTGGTTTTTTGGTCGTCTGCTGGGCGGGGACAAGATGTGGGAGCGTCTATCTGCGGCCAAGACATGGTCCGGTCAGATTGCTGGTATTATGTGTGGTACTTTTGCCAGTGTTATGTATGGCTTAGTTGGTGCAGATGTATTTATGCCACAACTGATGTGGATTGGTATAAGTATCTCTTTGTTATCACAGTACGGTGATTTGACGGCCAGTTGGATTAAGCGCAAACTGGGGATAAAAGACTTTGGTACAATATTACCTGGTCATGGTGGTGTTCTTGACCGGTTTGATGGCTGGATTTATGCATTACCATTGGTTTGGCTGATTATGTTATAACATTAAAAGGAAAGGGTAAGATATGCAAATTTTGTTAACGATTGTTGCGTTATTAATTGTCTTAGGTGTTGTTGTATTTGTTCACGAACTGGGACATTTTTTGGCTGCGCGCTGGGCAGGTGTGCGTGTTGACACCTTTTCTATTGGTTTTGGACCTGCGATTATCAAGTGGCATGACAAGCGTGGAACATTATGGAAGATTGCATGTCTGCCTTTGGGTGGTTATGTTTCCATATACGGCCAAGAAGATATGTTTAATCGCAAAAAATATGCAGAATTACCCGCAGACAAGAAAAAAGGGCATTATTTATCTGTCCCTGCATGGAAACAGTTTATAATAATTGCGGCTGGTGTATTTATGAATTTTATGTTGGCTTGGGGCATATACACATCATTATATATGTTTCAACCAAAACTGGTCAGCAACACCCAGATGCCTGTCATAGGGCAGGTTGTTCAGGAATCAGTTGCCTTTAAGGCGGGTGTTCGTGCGGGCGACACAATTGTCAGAATTAACGATGAAAAAATAACTAATTGGGGCGAATTAATTCTGGCCAAAGAATTATCTGCGAATCAAGACGCGACAGTTATTGTTGTTCGTGGGAATGAATTAGTTACATTGACATTATCGCCATCTGAAAAATGGGGTATGATTGCCGACGGCAGTAAAAAGGCAGAACCAGAATCTCAGGGGTTGTTTCGTGCAATATATTCGGGCGCGCGCAAGACATATTATGAATCAAAAACATTGCTGGTTGTATTAAAACAGATTATTACAGGCGAACGTTCGTCAAAGCAACTGGGGTCTTTTATAACGATTGCGGAATATTCTGGTATGGCGATGGCGGCTGGATTCTTTACACTGCTTAGTCTGATTGCATTATTATCAGTAAATCTTGGAATATTAAATTTATTACCATTACCGGTATTGGATGGTGGTTATTTATTGATATTAATAATCGAAGGAATCACCCGTCGTAAATTACAAGGGCGCGGTATGGAGATTGCCATAATGGTTGGTTGGTTGTTGATACTTGGTTTATTTGTATTAACGATGTGGAATGATTTGGTTCGTGTGTTTGGATTATAAATGGATTGCAAATGAAGAAAATAACACTTGGGATACTTTTATCGTGTTTTGTTATCGAAGGGCTGTTTGCGGCGACTGTATCCAGAATAGAAGTTATTGGTAATCAGCGTATGGATTCAGAATCTGTGCGTATTTTGACTGGTGTAAAAACTGGCGACAACATTGGCGAAGCTAAATCAAACGAGATTGCAAAGAAACTTCAAGAGAGCGGTTATTTTTCAAAAATCAAAGTTCAAATGAATGGTAACACCTTGCAGATTACCGTCAAAGAATCTCCGATAATAAATATGGTTACGGTCGAAGGCAACGATGAAGTTTCGACGGACGACTTGAAAAAGGAAATCAAGACCAAGGAACGTACATCATACAATGAATCGACGATTGGTGCGGATGTACAGCGGATGTTGACTATATATCAAAGACAGGGTTTTTTTGGCACCAAGATAGAACCGCAAAAAATTGAATTACCTGACAATCGTGTAAATGTGGTGTACGAAATTACCGAAGGGCATCCGACCTGGATATCTGACATAGAATTTTCTGGGAACAAGGTATTCAGTGATAACACATTGCGTGGTGAAATTTTATCGCGTGAACATGCGTGGTGGCGTTTTATGACCCAGTTTGACACCTTTGACGAGGACAGAATTCAATATGACGGTCAAATGTTGCGTCAGTTTTATTTGCGTAATGGTTATGTTGACTTTGCTGTCAAGGATATTAACGGTACATTTACCCCTGACCGGCAATATTATTCTGTTGTTTTTAATGTTGACGAAGGGGCGCAGTATAATTTTGGAAAATTGACCATAGACAATCCTTTTGATGATGTTCCAACGGATATCTTGACCCAAGAACTTACCATTAAAACGGGCGATGTTTATAACATAGACAAGGTCGAAGAAACAATGTCCACTCTGCGCAGCAAGGTTGCAGATTATGGCTATGCATTCATAAACATTGAACCTGTACCAACAAAAAACGACGACAAAAAGAACATAGATTTAGTATTCAAGATTCAAAAAACCAACAGAATTTATCTAAATTCAATAAATATCTTGGGCAATGTTCGTACATTCGATACAGTGATAGAGCAGATTATACCAATGCGTTCTGGCGATCCTTTTTCCCTGCAAACCATAGAAGAGGGGCGTCAAAAACTGATGCGCACACGTTACTTCAAAGATGTTCAGATGGTCCCGACGCGTGTTGCGGATTCAAATATGATGAATCTTGATATCAAGGTGCAAGAGCAACCGACTGGTGAATTATCTGGTGGTTTTGGCTGGTCAAACATAAACGGATTTATGATTGATGCCGGCATTACCGAGAATAATTTTATGGGGCGCGGTCAAGTTGTTCAGATACGCGGTTCAATTGCAGAATATCAAAAGCAGGCATTATTTAGTTTTACAGAACCATATCTGTTTGGTCGTCAACTATCTGGTGGTTTTGATGTTTCTTATACGATGTATGATTATTCATCTTTGGGCAGTTTTGGCTATGACCGCGACAGTTTAACGATTGGTGGTCGCTTGGGCTGGCGATTGACGGACCACTGGACGCAGAATGTTCGTTTGACGGCTGCCTTTGACCAGAATTATGATATTCAGGCGGCTGGTGGCTGGCAAAAGGCAAACCTGTACACAATCGGGACTAATTTCAGATATCATAATCTGGACACAAACTTTTCACAGAACACGCACACAGGTGTTGTTGCTAACTTAGGGCTGGCATACACTGGTTTTGGTGGCACAGAAACTTATATTCGCTACAGCGCAGATGTTATTGGTATGATAAATTTCTGGGATGACCGTTGGCAGTTGCGTTCATCATTGGACATTGGTTATTTGCAACCATTAGATGGCGATTATATTTCACGTGTATATCGTTATTTCTTGGGTGGCGAAAGTCTGCGCGGTTTTGATGTTGCGGGTGTTGGTTCACGCAATTGGTATCATCAAACATATGCGCTGGGTGGTCTGTGGAAGATAAACGGTTCAACCCAGTTGAATTTCCCGATATTTATACCTGATGAATACCAGATAAAGGGCTTTGTGTTCTTTGACTATGGTATTTTGGGCAAACCGCCTGCACGCGAAGACTTCTATCCAAATCCACCAACCGCCCAGACCAGACCAAATTTCATTGATGATAACTTGCGTACATCTGTTGGTGTTGGTATTTATTGGAATACGCCGATGGGGCCAATGAATTTCAGTTGGGGTTGGCCATTAAAGATGACAGACTATGACCGCGAACAAAGATTCTTGTTATCATTTGAAACGCAGTTTTAGTCTTGACGATATGCGTATAAATTTTTTATAATTCAATAAAAACAAGGAAGGAGATAACCATGAAAAAAATATTCTGTGGTTTCTTGGTTGCATTATGTTTGGCTGGCTGTGGTCAGGTTTATGATCGTGAACCTGTTGGTGTTGGCTATGATGCGAACGAATTGAAACTAAGTCCCTGTGCCTGCATAATGGTCTATCAGGGCTAGTTTAACAACACCTGAACGGGGGAAACTGTGAATTATCCTGCTGATTTTGATTCACCAACATTTCCTGCTGGGCGCAAGGTTGTTTCATCGCGCATAATGGGCATTGTAATTATGGTTGTATTTTTATTAATAATGATTACAACTGGGCTGTTAATATGGGCGCAGCAATCTATCAAGACGCATCCATTCTTAGTTTCTATAAACGACATTACTGGTCAATGGACGATTGTTGGGCACGATCACGAACAGATGGTAACACTATCTGCTGCGCAGTCTATGCAAGAATCTGTACTAACCAGATTTATACAGTATTGGTTTTGGATATCTGCATCTGATATTGCGAATTCTGCGCGTTGGCGCGAATGTGATTTAGTGTCTGATTGTGGTCTGGCTACAGAAAAGAAGGGTATTGATATTGAAGGGGATTGTGCGATATATTGCCTAACTGGCAATGGACTATATTCTGAGTTTTCGCAAAAAGTTTTGCCGAATTATCAAATAATCAAGGACCAAGGTAACACTTGGATGGTTGATGAATCGACATTGGTTTTGACTCCTATTGGCACGATTGGCAACAACGGTGGTGTATGGCAGGTTCGTGTAACAGTATATCAGAACGGTCGCGATGCCATAGAAGTTCTGGGGTATGCGCGCATTGGTCATACCAAGGGCGAATATCAAAAAAATCTGGGGTATCACGTTGTAGAATTTAACGCATATAAAATGAACTGATGAAGAAACTAGTAAATTTTTTATTATTTATTTTATTATTGCTGACGATGTTCGGTATGGTTTTTGTGGCATCTGCGATATACGACACAACCCCCAAGATAACTGTTGACACTTTCTTTTTTCAGCCCCAGCGCGATTATGAAAGCCGTATATCAGAGCCAACCAGAATCACTGATTTCAGTCCAACAGAACTGCGTGATATTCTGTTACAGAAGTATTTAACAGAATACTTTTATGTAATTCCAGACGAACAGAATGTAAATATTCGTCAATCTGGTCAGACGGCATTGCGTTTTATGTCATCCAGCAGGGTATTTAGCAGGTGGCTGGAAAACATCGCGCCAGAGATTGCAAAAATGGCGGACGAAGGTATGTTACGAACTGTCAAATTGATTTCTGCCCAAGAAACCCCGACCGACACGAACGGCAAACCATATTGGCGCGTAGAATATGAATTGACCACCTGGGCACAGCCAAATGATTTCTTGACTGCCCCCACTACAACGCGTGGAATTTTGTTTATGCAAATATCTTTTACCCCCCAGTTGATGAAAACTGTTCGTGGTCGCTCTGTTTCTGATTATCTAGAAACTGGTAACGATCCTGCGGCGGTATTTAGTTTCGGGATAATGGATATTGCACAGGAATTATAAAAGACAGGGAACATACCAATGCCAAAAGGAATAATACTATCTTTACTATTGATTCTATGTCAATTTATTGGCATCGCCTATGCCCAAGACAGTTTTGATTTTAATGAATTTGCGGTTGTTGCTGGCGAAGGCGATATTGACTTGACTGCCGAAGATGTAGAATTAAACAGTGGTGCAGATGTTGCCAGTGTTGGTGGTTTTGATATTGCAGGCATAATGTTGGGGATGACCTTTGACGATGTGTACGGTTTGTTTTTTCAAAACAAAGGCCTGTATGCCCCCAAGAAAACGAACAGTGTTATTTATACCTTGGATAAAAACTGGAAATACAATCTGGATTACGAGTGTCGTCAACAGGGCACATATATACCGACAGAGTTAGAAAAATGCATTAACAGTTTGGCGAAAAATCGTGGATTGATATACGCGTCAGAGATACACTTAGTACGTGAAAACACTGGTGAAACAATTGTCGTATATTTGACCAGCAACGCGACAGATAATCGTGTTTGGCGTGTTGTATATAATAATGATGTCAATGATATCGAAGGCGCACACGAGAAATTTCAACATCAATGGGAAAGCAAGGTTTTGGCATTTTGGCAAGGTGTATTGGATAAATATGGCGCGCCCAATAGTGGCAGCGACAGGTGGATATCCAGTACTAATTCTTATGATCCGATGATGGTTGCATACTATGGTGCATTGGATTTACAGGACAAAGGCGCGCTTGCCAAAGACAAGACAACAAATTATCAGTATTCGCGTTCAACATTCAAGGCGAAACCATATGCGTTTTAAATCGACCTATACTGTGGGTGTATTTTCAGAATTTATTGCCCGCCTATACCTGCGCCTGCATGGATTCAAGATACTAAAATCGCGCTATATTACCGGTCGGAATACCCATCGGGCAGAGATTGACATTATTGCGCAACGTGGGGATTTAATTGTTTTTATAGAGGTAAAACATCGCCCCAGCATATCTGCAGGATTGGATGCAATTACCCCTGCCCAGACGCTTCGTTTGCGTCGTGCTGCTGAAACATATTTATCCCAGCGTCATTGGACTGGTGTTGCACGTTTTGATGCGATTATAGTTTGTGGTATTCGAATAACCTGGATAAAAAATTGCATATAATGGTTGCGTATCGGAATATTTTCATATAAACTGCATTATACATAACCAACCCAAGGAGAAAAGATATGAAAAAAGTTATGTTAGCATTATTTGCAGTTATGACTTTGGCTGCCTGCACAGGTTCTTATAAATCTGGCAATTGTGAGTATCATTATCTGTTGCACAAAGATATTTCGATTTCCAAAATCATTGGCAATATGACCGGTGGTTGTTAAAAAAATCCCCATTTGGGGATTTTTTTTATTAGAATTCAAACCGCACCCCCAGCATAAGGTTAAAATACACCAGATTTTTTGATTCGAACAAATCGCGATGTTTAGAACCATCTTGGTTAGACAATTTCCATTTTACAGACGGCAACAGCATTGCGCGCGCGCCCATATCCAGATAGATATTATCTGCGATTCCATATGAAAAACCACCTGCCAACATACCGACTACATTTGATGTATTGTATTCGGACAGATAAAATTGAGTCAAATTATAACTATCTGGTTCCCCATATTGCGAGAATTCCTGTTGTGCAGATATATCACCATAAGGGTCAAAGAAATTCAACACAGTTTTTGTATCGCCATACCCAGCCCCCAGTCCAAGATAAGGAATAAATTGCCCCAACGGTTTTTCTATGCCGTCAAAAAAATCATAATAGAACATAAAACTAATAATATCCGTTGTAACCTTAGAGTTAACCGAGCCACTTTCAATATACGCGCTGGGCCAAGACCCATCAGTTAATGTCAATTCTCCGCTAAACATTGGGGAAGAATTATATTCTGTTTCATCAATATGATCCCAGCCGATTTCCATACGCCACTGCGGTCGATACGGCACAGTCCACCCGATGCTAGCGCCAGCTGCAAAAGAAAAACTTTCAAAATTCTTTGTTGGCGGCAATTGTGATAAGTTTCCATATCCTGCCAGTTCCAGTCCATCACACCCACCATTTACAAAGCATTGTCCCCATGGCACAACCTGTTCTGTATCAGGCACAACATAATAATCGATAAATACAGCACCGATATTGTTTTCAATTTTTCCGGTCCCCAGTGCGGCGCCCCCGCGTGCTGAAATAACGAACCTTGCACCGTCGTCCTCGTACCAGCCATCACGAACATATTGACCTGCATATTGCCAGTTTGCATATGCTGTTGTGGTTAAAGATATAGCCAAAGCCTGTAAAAACAAAAGATTTCTTTTTCTCATACCTAACATTATAGCATAAATTTTAATTGCATAAAACTAAAATATCTTCCTGTCAACGAAATGTTGTTGCAATAATATTTTCAAGTGTGCTATACTCACACCAGAATCAAGTGGGAAGCTGTATTGAGTTCCGTTTAGTTGATGCAAATATGTACAGCAAATTTGTATATATAAACGGGCAATACAAGTATAGTATATGGTCTAGAGCATATCAACTCTGGTTGATAATGTGCGTAATAGTATAAACAGTCTATATAATTTTTCAGCATCCCAGATATATGAAAAGAAACACGATATTATCACAGTTTCTGTGTCAAAGCACAGAAAGGAACACCGGCATTTCGTCCTCCTAGCCGGTGTTTTTTTATTTTATCAAACACATCCTTATTAAATTCCCATCGAATCAAAAAAATGTCCCGTTTTGGGACATTTTATAATGGGGCCCCACGTTTGACTGCGTTCTACCCCAAGACGTGCAACAAGTGCTTGATTTAGGCCCGTTGTTGAATGAGGTGTTGGCGGAAATAAAAAATCATACCAGTAAGTTGTGTAACGTTCCTGATTGATTCAACATGACCTGTGTATAATGTCATTGACAGACAACATAAATCTAAATAAGATTTTAAGTATGAAGAAGTTATTGTTTGTTTTTTGTGTGTTTACTGCGTTATCACACGTCGCTTTTGCAAAATCTGATTATGTTGCAATGATGCAAAGTTGTGATACAGAATACGAAAATGCCAGCAAACGTGCCAATACGACCATAGAAATTGTACAATCAATAGACACGCATACGGAATGCTATAAGGCAATTGTTTCAGAAATAATAACAGCAAAATATAAACAAAACCATGAAAGCATGTGGAATAATTTTATTCAATATACAGACAGTGCCGCAGATGCGACATCATATATTCAGCGCCCAGATTCTTGTTATCCACAGTGCGGTTCAATCATTGGGATAAATGCGGCGACATCAAAATTCGATGCCGCCAAACAATACCTGGAACAGCTGATTCAGATAAATCAATAACCACTATAGTCTGCATTATTGTATAGCCGCCATTCTGCATCACGTCGTCCATCTAAGAGACCCCTATTCCTAAACGCACGCCACGCATCTTCTAAATTTGGGTAAATATTGCTTTTATATTTATTGTCATTCAAATATTTTCTAACCGTTGATTGGTATAGCCCACGATTTCTATTTTGTGGTGCAGCAGACCCGGCCCCAATATTAAATACCAGCGACACCAATGCGTCATATTGGCTTTGTGTCATATTTGATATAGCATCGGCAGAGATTTGTTTATTTATTGTGTTATAGGTTGCTTGCAGGTCTTGCTGCAACAGTTCTGTCGCCTGTTGTTCCGTTAAGCCAGCACTAAAATCTTCGCCTGGTTTTATTAAATGTCCATAACCAATTGTTGCACCCACTGGCAATGGAACTCCTGCAGGTACAGGTTTACCCGTGGCATCATCGTATATAACGTGTTTTCCATTAACCTTGACCGAACCTTCTAACCCTTTCAACCACTCGATACCTTTATCGCTCATTTTCATATCAGTTACCTTTTGTGTTTCTGGCTTTTGGCCTTTGTAAACCTTGCTGCCTATTTTCTTGCCGTTTTTGTCCAGCACTACTTCTTCAACCCAACAGCGACAGTTTGGATGAACGGGACAGTCTGGTACATCTTCTTTATTTTCAAAAACAGTCCCATTATTTTCCGAACATTCATCGCATGTATTTTTGCTGTGTTCGCTGTGCCATATCCATATTTTTTGTATTATTTCAAATTCCGGGATATCCAGTTTATATGTAATTAAATCTTCGTTTGAAATATAGCCACTCGGCATCAGGACTTTTACTGGTATAGGTTCGCCTGGGGCGACATAGGCTTCGATATCAAATTCAAAACCAATGGTTTCAAAATATTCACCGTATTCTTCCATAACCTCGTCGGTGGCTTCTTCTTTTTGTGCTTCAAATTCCATAAATATTTCATCTTGCGCTTTATAAAATTGTTGCAATGTCATATCGTATTCTGGTCGAATCATACGACCTGTGGCATCAAATTGTACTGTGCCAGGATATAAGATATTCATATACTTGGTTGCACGTTTATGAGTTTCGCTGTTTTTATCGCTGTATTCGGGCGACGATATTAGTTCTTGTAAAAATTTTGGTGTTTGCATTTTATTCTCCATAAAAAACACCCGCGATTGCGGGCAACAAAAAAATACGACCAAATGTCGTCCACTGAATACGAGTATTATACCACAAAAATGATAAAAATTCAATAAAAAACGCCCCTGACGGGACATTTTATAATGGGGCGGATAACCGGACTCGAACCGGCGACATTTGGTACCACAAACCAACGCTCTAACCAACTGAGCTATATCCGCCATACTCTTTGCGCATAACGCGCTATCAAATCTTGGTGGAGCTGATCGGACTTGAACCGACGAGTGCGTGTTGCGTGTCATCAAGTACTGCCATCAGTCTCTCAGCAAAATCTTGGTGGAGCTGATCGGACTTGAACCGACGAGTGCGTGTTGCGTGTCATCAAGTACTACCATCAGTCTCTCAGCAAAATCTTGGTGGAGCTGATCGGACTTGAACCGACGACCCCTTGCATGCCATGCAAGTGCTCTACCAGCTGAGCTACAACCCCATGCGAAAATCTATTCTATACACATTTATCTAAAAAGTCAAATTAAATTAGAATAAAAAACAAAAAATCCCCATTTGGGGATTCTTTGTCTTATTCGTGTGCGATTGCGCCAACTGGACAGACTGCTGCGCATGTGCCGCAAGAAATACATTTGCTTGGGTCTATAACACACTTGCCATCTGCGCCGACACTGATTGCACCAACTGGGCAAACCCCCATACAGGTATGACAGCCGATACATTTGCTTGGGTCGATTTTATAAGCCATTTTAGTTACTCCATTTTTTATTAATTACGATTTAACAAACTTAACAGATATTGGAACATTGCAACAAAAGATATATACAGGTGTAATGCGCCCAATACAGCCAACTGATTCTTCTGGGTGTCATCACCAATAACCGCATATGCGCGCTTTAAATTCTGCATGTCAAACGCGGTAAACAGCGCAAAAATCAAGACCCCTGCAAAGCAAACTATTGTTCCAAATGTGCCACCCATCAATGCCGGCCAAATGAAAGAACATACCCCAACCAGAATCAAGCCAATCATACTAATGAACAAGAATGTCCCCAAGAACGACAGGTCTTTTACTGTTTTATACCCGAACATAGCCATACATGCAAACATTACGGCCGCAATAACAAACGCCATCAAGATAGAGGACGGATTAACAGACAGTGCAATTGCAATCAGCGGTGTCATTGTTACACCTATTAACACAGCGTACAATGCCAGCAACAGCGCTGCACTGGATGGTTTCATACTGAACACACGAACCTGCGCCCATATGGAAAGTGCCAATCCACCAAACAAAAGTACATAATACAGACCTGTCATCCCACCGGTTTGAAAATTAATTAAATACTGTAATCCGCCACCCCAGATTGTCATATATGCGGCGATTGCGGTTACACCGACTGCACCAAACATCAGTGCAAAAATACGTTTTAAATACAGTTCAATACCGCCTGATTTCTGACTAAAACCCCCAGAAACAGCGCGTGCAGTTGTTTCTTTTATTTTTTGATTTTGCATAACATTTCTCCTTGTTATTTGATAAATATATAATACAATGCCTTTGCAAATTCAAGATATAAAATAAAGGATTTTATAAATGAAAGAACCAAAAGTAGATTTAAGAACACGCAGAAGCGGCTCGCAAATTCTAGATGACTTGTATGCATCGCTAAAAGTGGCAGAGGCAAGACAAAAACAAGCAAACAAAGAAGAATCCGATAACAAAAAGAAGCTTGTAAGATGTCAGGAAATCGTAGACGATCTGAAAAGAATAATAGCGGACAAAAAAAGTCAATTAAACATAAGATAATCAAAGGATAAACAATGGTACCTGTATCACTAGAATCAGAATTGATTTCGGGCAGAATTATACATAAGACTTGTATTGAGGGGTTAAAAAGAAAAGCAGAAGAGATAGAGGACATAATAGCGAAAGAAAAAAAGCAATCTGATCCAGATCAAGAAAAATTAAAAAAGTTGTATCAAATTCGTGAAAACATAGCCAGCGCATTGCAAAACGCCAGATAGTCTTGCAAGAGATAAAGGAAAGGGCAGGGGAAAATGGCATTAGTAATAGAACCAATATCAAGTGTGGCGTTTTCGGTCTTTGGGCTGGATATTCGTTGGTATGCACTGGCGTACATTGCCGCATTTGTGCTGGGGTATTTTCTGTTTAAAAAATTGTTATCGCGTCCAGACGCGGTGTTCTCGCTGTCAAAAAAAGAACTTGATGATTTGCTGACTGCCGTAATTATCGGTGTTATTATTGGGGGCAGGTTGGGGTATGTTCTGCTTTATGACCCTATTTACTTTTTATCTAATCCACTAGAGATATTTGCATTATGGCATGGCGGGATGAGTTTTCATGGTGGTTTACTAGGCGTTATTGGTGCAGTATTTTACTTTGCGTATCGTAATAAAAAAAGCGCTTGGTCGATACTTGATTTAATGTCAGTTGTTGCGCCGATTGGGCTGTTTTTTGGTCGTATAGCGAACTTTATAAATCGCGAAGTTATGGGGCGTCCCAGCGATGCGCCATGGGCGGTTGTATTCCAAGGCGACACACAAATTCCGCGCCACCCCAGCCCATTATACGAAGCCACTACCGAAGGTTTATTGCTGTTTGTCATAATGTATTGTCTGTATCGTTATACAAACTTGCGTACGCGTCCAGGCGCGCTGGGTGGAATAATGGGAATGTTTTACGCGCTATTCAGAATCCTGTGCGAGCAGTTTCGTGCCCCAGACGCGCACATAGGATTTTTGTTTGGCGATTGGCTGACTATGGGTATGTTACTGTCAATAATAATGTTTTTTGCAGGTTTAGGAATTTTTATATTTGCAATTCGCAAAAAATAGTGTAAAATACTTGCCGTCCTAAGGTTGAAAGACCGACGGAAAGAAAAAAGTTTAGGATGGTTGGCAGAGCGGTCGAATGCGGCGGTCTTGCATACGAGTAAGCGAGACAAGCGAAGCGCGGTCGAGAGCTAACGAGTGGTGAGCAGCACCGTCAGGTGCGGTCAGCGAACAAAACCGTAGGTTGAAAGACCGACGGAAAAAGAAAAAAGTTTAGGATGGTTGGCAGAGCGGTCGAATGCGGCGGTCTTGAAAACCGTTGATGGGGCAACCCATCCGGGGGTTCGAATCCCTCACCATCCGCCATAAAAATCAAATGCCCTGATGGGGCATTTTATTTTTATGATGCGATGGTTGGATGAGAACCCCCAAGGGTTCGACAACAAGTAGATTTTTGCGGTAAAAGCTGCAAAAATCGTAACGGTTGTCGCGCAGGCACAACGTGCCGAGCGAATACGAGAATATGCGTATAGTAAAAATACAAAAATCGATTAAGATTTTTGTAAATTTTTACTTAACGTATATCGAGGTGCCCCTCACCATCCGCCATAGATTTACCCACCGATATGGCGGGTTAATTAATGGCGAAAAGGTGTATGCTTTAAAATTGATAAAAAGAACGCGTACATGAAACCAATATTTATTCTTACTGATGAACATACTGGATCCAGTGCAGAAATGTTCTTGTTACGTATGCTCCATCATCCTGTGGTTACCGTTATTGGCGATAATTCGCGTGGCATGGAGGTGTATGGCAACATGGTACACGGATTCTTGCCACATAGTAAACTTTATGTAGCTGTCGGTGTTAATTACCGGATACTTGAGTACGATAATTTTGAATTACATGGTCACAAACCAGATATAAAATGTAAAAATGGCACTAACGCAATGGATGTGGCGCTTGCGCAAATTGATTGTGGTAATATCAAAAAGCCGTTGCTAAAAAACAGGAGTTTAGAAAAATGATATTATAAAATAACCGCCAATTTGGCGGTTATTTTATATCTGATGTTGGACATCTGGTTTAGTGCCGTTTTTAATATCCTGCACTGCACTCATCGCACCCACCTCTTTTGTCCCTTCAAGCAATGATTGTTGTGTCACCCGCCGTTTCTGAGTAAACCCCGCTCTTGCTGCAAATGCTTGTTTTTTACTAACTTGTATACACTTAACAATCTGACCACCCGCGGTTTTCATGTCTTGTATAAAACCTCTAAATTCCGGATCATATTGAAGTTTTTCTAATGCTTTTTTGATATTTGTATCTCTTCCGCTTGGAAAATCTTCATCTTTTGCCAAATCGTTAGCCGACAACCATTCATCTGTTTTAGCTGGATAGTACTTAAAACCGGCTCTTTCTGCAAATGCTTGTTTTTTACTTTCGTGTATGCACTTAACAATCTGACCACCCGCGGTTTTCATTGTCTGGATAAACTCTTTAAATTCCGAATCATGTTCAAATTTATCCAACGCTGTAACAATCTTTTGCCGTACGCTACATGGAAAACCCTTGTCATCTATTAAATTTTTAACTGATAACCACTCTTTTGTTTTTAGCGGATATGGTATAAAACCGGCTCTTTCTGCAAATGCTTGTTTTTTACTTTCGTGTATGCACTTAACAATCTGACCACCCGCGGTTTTCATGTCTTGTATAAAACCTCTAAATTCCGGATCATATTGAAGTTTTTCTAATGCTTTTTTGATATTTGTAGCTCTTCCGCTTGGAAAATCTTTATCTCCCAACAAATCATTTGGGGATAACCATTCATCTGTTTTAGCTGGATAGTACTTAAAACCGGCTTTTTTTTCAAATGCTCGTTTTTTACTTTCGTGTATGCACTTGACCACAAAGCCACCACTTTTCATATCACGTATATATCCTACAAAGTCAAGATCGTGTTCAAATTTTTCCAATGCGTTTTTGATG
>JAFXFG010000017.1 GCA_017520675.1 Alphaproteobacteria bacterium | reverse complement strand
CGTTAAACTTCGTTAAAGTCACATTAAACTACAACCCGCAGAAAATCAAGGAATATTTAATTAAATTAAAATTCGTTAAACAAAATAAAAACGGACTGTTAATCCGTATGTCGTTGGTTCGAGTCCAACTGCCCGAGCCACTAATTCCGTCGCAAAATCGTTGATTTTGCGGCGTTTTTCTTTGTTAACACTTTTGGATTTAGGCGCACCACAATCCACCCAAAAACACCACTATTTAACCCCTTGGCTACACAGCAGCTACACAGAATCCGCAAGCTGTCCGCAGTCCGATGAATAACTTACCATTTCACAACCCATAAAAAATTCTACATATTTTGAACATATTGCAAAAATGCTGGGATTCTTTAATAAGGATACGACGGTACAATCCCCTGTTGCGATTTTGTCTTAAATCGGCTATCGTTATTACATGCCAAAGATATTTACAATCGGTTTTAGTGGTAAAAGCCCTGAAGCATTTCTGGAGGTATTGGATGCGGCGCGCATTCGTTGCGTGTGGGACATTCGCCTGTGGCGGGTCAGCAAGTATGTTCCATATTACAGTGGCGAAAACCTGGCGACTGTCTTGGGCGACCGATATGAATACCACCCGGAATTTGCGCCTGAATTTGAAATGCTGACCGCGTTCAAGGATAAAAAGGCAACCTGGGCCGACGCCGAACCAATTTACAGACGCCTGATTGCGGGGCGTGCACCATTGGCGGGTCGCAATCCGGACGAATTGGACCGCATATGCCTGATGTGCACAGAAAAGACCGCACACCAATGCCACCGGCGCCTGGCCGCCGAATACATCGCATCACAATTCCCCAACACCGAAATCGTGCATTTGTAGAAATACTTTATTGAAGTACTTTTCACACATTTATTCCCATTCAGAAATAACAGAATTTGTTGTTATCACCAGCACCTATTAACTCAATGTCAGGCAAAAGCCAAAGAAAGTAAGCACACCCAAAATAATACGCCACTTTCCACTAAGAAACTTATAGTTGACTGGAATTGTTATTAAGCCGCAAAATATTCCGAATATATTAAACTCTGAAAGTGCGGCAAACATTATTACCATCCCAAAGAACCATCTAAATAAATCAAAAATCTTTTTTCCGACTTTAACTATTACTGCATTTATCGTGTCGCGACTTGCGATTTTTGGTGCCGTTTTATTAGTTTTTTTCGTCATTTGTTTTTCATATTGAGCAAGATAAGCGATACCGGAAGACTTATTTTCTTTTTGCTTGCTTTGTAGCGAAAACTCTTCTCCTGTATATTGTTGCGCCTTCATCTTGGCTTTTCTTTTGGCCCCACTGGTTTCTTTAACATATGAAATTCCTGTTCCTGGTATAGATGCCGTTGTTCTGGTTCTGCCATTGGCCAGCTTTGTCACTCGAAAACCAGGAATGCCGAAACTGCACCCTATACCTGTCTTACTTATATTTATTCTTGCACCGCCTATCCTGATTGATTTTCTGAATCTAAACCCCATATTTTCCCCTTTTTATCAGAAATTGTATCACGCATAGGAACCAAATCAAAGCAACATCATAACAATTGTTGATTTTTGTGGGAAATGGTGTAAAATATGTGTGTGCAAGTAATTGCACAAGCGACATTAAAAGTGAGAACGGGTTTGATCACCCACATACCACAACTTCTAATGTCCCGACTCCGGTCGGGATGCCGTTGCTATACAACAGGGCTTGTCCCAAAGGCAATGGGGTTCTGTATGTGAACTGATCAACTCCCGACCACTCTTGTTTGAGTGGTCTTTTGTTTGGGGTTGTATGTTTGTCAGACAATGGACTTTTGTTATTGGAATTGCGTTCGTCATTGGGGTTGGCGTTGGGGCGCAATTACCCACACGGACGGTTACCCCGCCACCCAGCGCACCCATATCAATCGAGGCCTTTTTCACCCCAGGTACCGAATGCGAAGACCGCATAATTGCAGAACTGGGTCGCGCCACAACCATTGACATTGCCGTCTATTCTATAACCAATCCGAAAATCGCAGATGCCATTATTGCCGCCCACCGTCGGGGCGCCCATGTCCGCATTGTCACCGACCGAACTATGGCCAGGCATAAATCGTCCATGATTGATGAACTGGTCGCCGCCGGCATCCCTGTCCGCGTCAATCGCCAGCACAAGATTGAGCATAATAAATTCGCCGTCTTTGATAATCGGCGTATGGTGACGGGCTCTTATAACTGGACCACCGCCGCCACAAAGTATAACAGCGAAAACTGCATCTTCATGACCACCCCATCGCAAGAATACACCAAACGGTTTGAATATTTGTGGAACTCATATAAAAAATAACCCGCCCACACAGGGCGGATGTTTATTTATGCAGGGCGATATTTATCCGCTCAGATAATTTCTTTGCGTGTTTCCTGACGGAAAGGTAGAACACGAACGAAATCGCCAAACAAGTAATCCCAACAACACTATTCCCAACTGCCAAGGCAAAAATCATCAAAACAATTGATGCCACCAACACATTACGAGACAGTGCGTATTCACGACTCAATGTTTTTAAAAACACGTCTTCTTTTTCGGCAGAAACATATTCTTTATAATCATGCCATTGGATCTTGATTTTACGCGACACCCAAGTTCTGCGTTCTGGGGGCACGTCCGTCATTAGAATTTCTTCCAGGAATACGGATGCCATACGGTTCATAACCAGTCCTACAAAATAAGCCAATGCAACAAAACACACTGTTTCAGTAGTTGGGCTATTTATTACCCCTTGTAGCAGTCGCCACTGTGCGCCAAAGAACAAGGGATCGATTAACACAAGCCCAATTAAAGAAACCAGACCAATAAACAACATGTTTATCAAATGATAAAAAGGTATCTTGTTCATGACCACCCCCACTTATGCGGCATGATGCCAAGAATCAAATGAGTAATTCCCAAACGGATCAATGCGTAAAACAATGTTGCCGTCTTTTCTGGTCGTTAACACATGTCTGGATTCACCGTTAAGCCATATTCCGCGTCCATTATTGTAGGCACACGCCGACCCTAGTTGACTGTCGTGCTCGCAACGTTTATCAGATATAATCGTTGCGCGCGGATTAACCACAGCGAAAAATTCGGGACAAAAATCTGTTGTACGACCATGATGTGGCGCTAATAAAAAATCAGCGTTTCTTACTGCGGCCACAAATTCTGGATTCGTCATCATCTTTACCAAGATTTCTTTGTTGTTATCACCAGTAAGCACGACTTTACATTCCCCAAAACTTAAAACATAAACTTTAGAGAAAGTGTTTGGGTCTTCTAGATCTTGGTCGTTTTTATCTGGGCTAAACGCCTGCCATTTAAGCCCGCCATTGACATATTCTGAAAAAGGATCTTCCTCTGGTAGAACGGCTTTTGTATAACTGCTGTTCATTGCGTTTATATAATCAACTCTAGTACGATCTTTTACATCAAATTTGGTACGATCTATCGGGAATGCAGATTTTGCCCTGCTTAAGACCCTGGGGCTTATTCCATACCTTTCAAGATTCATAATATCGTGATAGTGATCTTCATGTGGATGTGTGATAACCAACGCATCCAACTGGCTGATTTGACCGATGTTTGTCAGATGGTAAGCTGGCGAGAAATCGTCACTACCGCCTATATCAACCAAAATATTTTTTCCATTTGGGGTTTGTATATGTGTGCAGGAACCGTGTCCCACGTCAAAAAATGTTATTTTTGTTTCTGCCATATCTAATTCCTTTTCTTCGTTTCTTCAAACATTCAGCCATATCAATTAACAAACTGATTGACCACTTTGTGGGAATTTGATATAATCAGACTTGTCAAGTGGTGTCCGATTATATTGGATATCCCAAATCTGTCGTTGGCGCGACAGATTTTTTTTCGTTTCGGCAATTCGCCGATTCGAGTATGGATACAGCATACCGCAGAAATACGCAATGTCAAGACAAACTGTATACATTCAATAAAATTTAATAAAAGACAATGAACATACTTTTAAACGCTTGACAACAGCGAATTGTTTGCAATACTAAAAACAAAGAGGTGCTAGACATGGACGATATTTTTGATATTTCAAAAATTGATGACGTTCCTGAAGTGATCCAAACGGAATTGGGTATTGATCAATTTGCGGAAGAAATTATTAGACTGTTTAATATTGCAAACAGGCCGCTCACGATAAATGAGGTACTGGTTGCGCATTATAGAATGTTTTCTGCTACTAAAAATGCAGATGGTGTTTACGAAACCAAGCCGGGAGTGACTCCTAAAACGAAACGTCAAATAACCCTTAAGCTTTACAGCATGAGCAAGGACTCTGGTGCAGTTCTGTCATCACACAGACGCGGAACATACGTATTACGTGAACAGCTTGAACTGCCTATGTAATCTCGCACAATTATTTTTAATTTATTATTACGAATATTTACTCCATAAACACAATGCCGAACCATTTTTGCATTACGGTCAGGCGGGATTGATAGTCGCCCACAGAATTGATTTCTGTTTCATATTCGTGTTTTAGTTGTGCCGATAACCCAAGTTCGCGCACCAGGCGATTGCACACACCCATAAGATAGAATATATTGCCCGCCGGTCCGTTCAGGTCGATGACTAGCCCCGTTTGGTACTTCGCCCCCGGCACACCCCGCCGGGCGGCGTGCAGTTTCCGTTCCAGCGCATCAATCGTTTCCATGTACGGCGCCTTTGGTTTTAAGCTCTTGCTGAATCTGTGTCCACATCAATTCCAGTTCATCCAGCCCCGTCAGGTCTGATTTTAACCACATTTCTGGGGTCTGCCATACGTCGTCCTGGGCACAGGCCAGCGCACCCTCCACCAATTTGCGGATGCGGCGGTTGCGCATTTCATTCTTGATTGCGGACCGGTACAGCATGCGCTTGTCCACTGTGATGGGGCGTGGTGTTGTGCCGGTGTGATACGCCCACCACTTGGCCATTTTTAGTTTGTTCAGCATTGCCACGCGCAGCATCGCCACCCCATAACTCAGGGTGCCTGGGCCGTCTAACATCTCGTCGGCCAGGTGTCGCCCAGCGCGCCCGTTCAGAAATTCCAGTATTTCATCGACGGACTTTTCGGGGTGTATTTGCCCCAGGCGTTTGACTGTCACGTCCCAGATTGCGTTTCGGTGGTCTGGGCTGTCATAGTGTGCCGCCAGCGCACCATAGAATCCGTGTTGCTTGTTTATCGTTGTCATGTTGTGCCTCTTGCTTTTTTAACACAACAATGCCAACAAAAAATGGAATAGCTAGGGAAATAAACAGGAATACGCAAGAAAAATGCCCCAACTGGGGCATTGTTAGTTACACAATCTCAAAATACGACGCGTCAAACTCTTTAACATCGTAATTTTTCTTCGGTTTGGCACCCAAACCGTGTTCGCGCATTAACTGCGCCAGTTTGGCCCCATTTATTAAAACAATTGTATAGCCATGTGCGCCTTTTGCGGCTTTTTCTGCTTTCTCTGAAAATTCAGAAGTCGTTATAAACACGCCCTTGTTTACATTATTTGTTGCAAGAGCGCCTACAAAATCACGCATTTCTTTTTCATTAACTTTGGAGTCTGTATAACGTTTGGCCTGTAGGTATATCTTGGACAGCCCCAGCTCATCTTCATCTATAATTCCATCAATGCCGCCATCTGCAACATATCTAGTTGGTGTACCCACGCCATAATCCATAGCCTCCATTAAATCTACTACTATTGTCTCAAAGCGTCTTGGATCAACAGTCTTTAAATTTGATAAAATATCATCTTCTAATACAGAATTAAGGTCGTTAATTGCACTTTCCAGCATTTCTTCTGGATCTATCGGCGTTTGACATATAGAAGCAGATGTATTTGGTGCAGATTGAGCTTTTGTTTTTTTACCTGTATTTGACACATTCATAAAATTTACAAAATCTGGGTATTTCATTAAATATGCGTCGTCTACTTTATCACCTGAAGAGGCAACTCTTTTGCCTTCATCTGTAATTTTATAACTACCACGTTTTACGCGTTCTAAAAGCCCCGCACGAAACATAAAATATGCAGCCCAATACACACGACTAGACACAATCGGCTCGCCCGATTTCAATGTTTGTTTTATATCTTCTGATGTTAAGTTCAATATATTTACGACGTCTTCTAGCACATCTGTACGTTTCATAATATCGCCCGATTTTGCATACACTTGCAATACAGGGTTCATAAAATCTTGATAACTTGGAATGGACATAATTTTCCTCTTTTTCAAAATTATATCACAATATCTATTAAACACCATTTAAATTTATTCAGACGTACTGTGAACCAATATCAACAAGATAGAAATAAACGAAAATCATTCAGACACAATATTCTCTATCATCTGTTTACGCCATTCTAGCGGTCTTACCTGCGTTTCATCCTTATACGCATTATCGAAGATCCGGTATAATTCTCTATATTTTCTACCTGTGCGAATAATTGCTTTTAAATCATCTGTGCTTAACGGTATGATTTTCATTGATTCTACACATTTGGTATCGTCTTGTTGATCATAATATGGCACATTTTTCCTTGATCTGAAATCAGACACAACATTTGGGTGCAAATAATTTGTTGCAAATATACAGTATGAGTCCATATTTTTAGAGCGTAATAAATGTTGTCCTAAATGTCTTGAAACAGGTTCCATTTCCATTCTGCGCTGATTTGTACTGTCTGCTAACGTTGCTTCCAAGAGCAACGAGTGTTCTGGATAATAGTCAGTCTCGGGGTACTCGTATACAATATCAGCTTCACCACCTGCTGCATGAGTTTTAGGTAGTAAATCGGCCCCTAAAGACAACTTCATATAATCTAACACTTTACCTTGATGTTCACTTATCTTGTACCATAATATTCCTAACACATACTCAAAAATAGTGGGTATATCTGCATTATCCGTGACTTGTTCTTGTATTGCTTGATCTGCTCTACATTGAAACATGTCTAACAATGCTAAAATCTTTTCATCTGTAAACTTGTCATCAATCAATTGTTGTAAACGTTTATAACGTTCGTCTTCAACAATTTGATTAGCTTCTTCTAATGTTTTTACAGAAACACCGAACCGTTTGCTTAATCTTGCCAGTAAATCTTCTTTATTTAACTCCAGACAAGGTGAAATTTCTTCTAATGAAATATCGTCAAACAAACTATTACTCTCAACAAAAGCATCTTGATATAAGCAATTCACAATCGGAGCAAAAAAATATTTTGGAATAGTATCTAATTCAACTTTATTTTCTTGAAACAGAACCAAATCTGACGTCTTAAAATATCTTCTGTTTAAATCAAAATAATCAGACAAAGTGGCTTTTGCTTTGTTTGTTTGCAATAATCTGAAGAAAACTCTTTTAAAATCCTCCTCGCTAGTTATGTTATCAAAAATAGTTGCATTTAAAGCTTCTTTGCCTAGTTTGCGTATATTTCTTTCAAGCGGCGTGGAAAATAATATCTTCTTCCATCGACCACTTATGCCACTTGATAAACCTTTTACCGCTTCTAATAACTCAGGTATATTATCATATTTATTATCCAAATATATAGACTTTAAGGCAACATACAATGGATAATATGCTTTGTCATACGATCTGCTCTTTCTATTTATTCCAACAGTACAAATAACATCTTCTGTGACATCTGAATCTAAAAAATATTGTAGTGCTGCTTTATAGTTGTCCATATTTATTATTCTATTAAAGATAATATCGTCTATAGAAACTGCCCCCGTTCTAAATTGCTTGATTTTATCAATAATTTCTTCTGTATTTTGTGAATTTGTACACAGTGGCAATAAATACATAAATTCTTCAAATGTGATATACTCTAAGTGTTCCAGCGCATAAATTAAAATAATGAATGGACGTACGAATTCAGAATCAACATCTACCGAAGTTTTGAGCAATTGCTTGGCAAATAAAAAACTGTCTTTTGGTATATTGAAAAAGTTATCTGACACAAAATCATTCTTACGACTCATTTGCAATAGCTGCTTCCCAACTTTAGACAATTTTCTATCTGGCATAACTAACCCAAAATCAACAAGTCCTGATGTTTTTTCTCTAGCGTCTTTGGGTTTATTTTTAGCTTCACCATACACAAAATTATTATTTTTCATATAATCATAATATCTGGTTTGCAAAATATCGTTTCCCTGCCAACTATCGGTATTGTTCTCAGGTAAGTTCCAAAAAGAATCCAGCAATCCCAACTGCGTTTCTATGGTCTTATTAAAATTCTTTGTTCTGAAACTGGTTGTTCCCAAACACCAACAAAAACTCTTATAAAAAAACTCCATACTCGCACCCCTAATAGTTAATAATTAGCACTTCTTCACTAGATTTAGTTCTGTCTTTTGTGTGATAGCTAGAATTGGCATAGTTATAATTTAACCTAACTGCCTTATATTTACTTGAATTACTTTCTAGCCACTGAATCAACAACTTATTTTCTTTACCCTTACTGCGCAATACGTTAGATAACGCAAATTTTATTCCCTTTGCATTTAGTTTGTCTAAAAAGTTTAGCAAATCCTGTTCTGCTCTCAAGTCCCAACCGCCTTGTTCATTATATGTAGCACATGTAATCAAATAAGGAGGGTCCACATATACAAAGTCATCAACATTCAAACTTTCTACATCAAAATCCCTAAAATCCTGACAGGTAAATTCACAATCTTGCTCATGCAGTTTGTCTATAAACGAAGATAATTTCTCTGCCATTTTTGAGTTAAAGTCACGCTTACCTACTGGTAAATTAAAATGCTGATTGGCATTAAATCGTATCTGGTTGTTAAAGGCATATACAATCAATACATATAGAACCACATAGTAATAATAGTCTTTAGCTAATTTTATGTTAAAATCTTCTCGTAATTTTAGAAATTTTTCTCTGTTATAATCCCCTAGTCCTGAACTACTATCACAACCATAGTGCTCATAACCATGTAGACTAACAAGAGACAAACCATACTTATCTATTATTTCGTATACCCAGTTGAAAACAGCCTGTTTGTCCAGATTTTTTAATGTATGATATAGATAAATCAAATTTCTATCTAAATCGTTATATATTACTTTAGATGCTACGGCATTAACCCCAACATTACATCCGCCACAAAACAAATCTACAAATGTATTTATTCGCTTGGGAAATAGTGGCAATATCTGTGGCAACAATTTGGCTTTTCCGCCCGTATAATTAAGAGGAGATTGTACAAATGCCATAATTTACTCTACACCTCCCGAACATTCACACAAAAACAATCTCTCCTCATTGTCTGCTATATCAGACTTACCCGTTGTAAAAGCCTTGTACTGCTGAGAAAACACCTTTACCTTGCCTTTGCCTCTCAGTATACGCAGTATATCTTCGTCAGAAATCTTGGCATTAGATCTGTCATTACCCTTTTGCGACATGTTATTATAAGACAACATAATATATTTTGCCTTGATATTACTGATCAAATCTGCAAATGCATCTGTTGCTTTATTTGTGCAATATTCGCTTTTTAATTTACTGCGATCCATCTTTTTCGCCACACCATGCACCTCTGGCTTTTCCCAGCGAGCTACATTTTCCAACAAATGGTACGCATCGCAATATTGTCTAGAATTATATGGAGGATCAATATAGACCAGATCGGCTTCAATTTCTCTGACAAGCAAATTTGCATCTGTGTTAAAACATTTGTTTTGAGGGTTGTTATCAACCGGAGCCAGTGGCACATACAATTCCAGTTCATTTTCATAATTACAACCCTTGCGATAAGCGTCATAATGTCCACAGGTTTGTGCTATTTTATCCATAGCATACAACAACGAGGTTATTAGAATCGCTCTTTCTCTGGCGTTTATTTGTTTCTTTTTGAACAACTGTTCTATGTCGTTTCTTATATAGCCAATTTTGGAACAATCTTTCTTGCTAAAATAGGTGTTTGCAAAATTTCTTGTCATATAATTATCGCGACAAGATCCTAACGAGTTATATTTAATCACAAGATCAATAATCTTTTGCGGTTCGTAATTTTCTGCCCCAAACCAAGCATAATTACAAATATAATTACTGTACATCAAATCATTAGTGATTATAACTTTGCTTTTATCAAAAGCGGAAGACACAGCACCTGTACCAGCAAAAATATCGGCTATCACTTTGATATTACGACACTCCTTTTCAACAACATCGACAATAAAGGGCAATAATTTATACTTATTGCCTAAATAACGCCGGTTATTTATCTTAGAGGTTTTATACCCGCTCACACTTTCTTCCTTTCATTTAGAAATTTAGAACAAAACCACCATCTAAGTCAAGAGAACAAATAAAAAGCCCCACCCACCCATACAATAGACTTGTATTTTCTATATTCATGTCTATATCAATCGTATATAAAGGAGAAAAATCATGGCAGATACTATTTGGCACACAAACACTGAAAGACCACGCAAAGGGGCCGAAATTTTATGTGTTGGACATAACGATGATGGCGACTTTGTAATTTATGGCACAGCAAGCCATTATGAAGATACTTTTTGTATTGTTGATAATGTTGAAGTAGAATATGCTAGTGACATTGATAAATGGTGCTACATAAAAGATTTATTGGCATTACTTCAAAAAGTGGATAGTTACAAATAAACGATAATGAGCAAATTCAGACCATATTCTTTCAAGGCTGGTGGTTCTAAATTGAAATCGACTGCTGGCGAATATGCGGATATTTACCATCAATGGACCAATGACGGTCACCAGTTCATCTGGATTACAGACGACTATGGCTGGCAGACAACCAAACGCCCATTACGTGATACATTCGACACCGTCCTGTCCCACGAAGATTATGAAATGATGTAAGAAAATTATTCTTTCTAGTCTTTCTTGCTTTATACAATTTTTATTGATATGTTTACGACATTAAACAAATGTAATAAGAGTTTATGAATGCATATCAGCACAATAAAAATTAGAAATTTTCGAAAATTAGAGAATGTCACAATTGACATTCATAATCAGACCACGCTATTTATTGGTGCTAATAACAGTGGCAAAACAAGTGCGATAACGGCCATAAAACTATTTTTGAGCAATGATAATAAATTTTTAACATATGATTTTAATTTAAAAAATCACTTAAAAATAAATGAGTTGTTTGATGCAGAAGCCGAACCAAACATGCGAGCCTTTGATGATATTTTTCCAACAATGGACCTGTGGTTTCATGTTGAAGACGATGACATTTATCGTGTTGGTCAGTTGTTGCCAACTTTAGATTGGGCTGGCGGAAATTTAGGTGTCAGATTACGTTATGAAATAAAGGACATTGCCAAATTATTTGCCGAATATAAACAAGCACGAGAACGTATTAAAAATAAAGCTAAGATTTTCCCAAAACATATGATGGATTTTCTTTCAAAAAAATTATCTAACCATTTTATTTTGCGTTATTATTTGCTCGATCCTAACCATAAAGAAGACATACAACCACAAATATCACTAGGTGATCCTCTAGAGAATTCGCCACTAGATAATCTTATAAAAATCGACATTATAAATGCTCAGCGTGGTATGAATGATGAAAATGCGGATACAGAACAAATCGAAAATAGAAAATTGTCTAACCTTTTAACGAGTTATTATTCTAACCATTTGGATCCAAACAAAGGTGAGATATCTGATGATGATTTAAATGCGATAGAAAAACTTAATGAAGCCACTTCCAATTTTACCGAAATAATGAAAACAAGCTTTGAACCTGCACTGAATGAACTTTCAGAAATCGGATATCCACCATTTGGCACACCAAATATTACCTTAAACCCACAAATTAAAACCGCAGATAGTATAAATCATTCAAACGCATTGCAGTATAAAGCAGATGACAACTTATTTCTTCCAGAAAACTATAATGGGCTTGGATATCAGAATCTGATTTTTATGACCTTTAAGATGATTTGTTTCAGGGACTCTTGGCTTAAGTATGGCAAACAAAAAACTGAAGCTGATAAAATAGCGCCTATACACCTTGTGCTTATAGAAGAACCGGAAGCTCACTTACATCCTCAAGCACAACAAGTTTTTATTAAAAAAGCTTTCCAGGTTTTGACATCCAGAAAAGAAATAAATGACGGAAACTTAACAACCCAAATGATTGTATCCACCCATTCATCTCATATTGTACATGAATGTGACTTTGAACAGCTACGATATTTTAAACGTGATTTTACTGCAAAAATCCCCTCAACAAATGTTGTTAATTTAACAAATATCTTTGGCAGCGATTGGGAAACAAAGCGTTTCGTAACACGATATATAAAATTAAATCATTGTGATCTATTTTTTGCAGATGCGGCTATCTTAATTGAAGGTGAAGCAGAGCGTATTTTAATGCCGTATTTTGTTTCCAAACATAAATATCTTACACAATCTTATATATGTATCCTAACAATAGGTGGAAGTCACGCATATAGATTAAGACCGCTAATAGAATCATTATGTATTCCAACACTGATTATAACAGATTTAGATCCTGTACAAGAAGATAGCAACAAAAAAAGAAGCGAAAGAATCCCCTCCAAACTCAATGTCGGTCAAAAAACCTGTAATACCACACTAAAAACATGGATTCCGAAACAAGAAGGCATTGATAAATTACTAAGCGCTACAGAACACGACAAAGAAAGCAATGATACGTTCCCATTAAAAGTAGCATATCAAACGACCGAAGGGGAACAAACATTTGAAGACGCGATAAAAAATGAGAATCCACATTTGTATGACAAAATCAATAACAGTCTCCCAAAGGCAGAAAAAGCATTGAATCTATTATATATAGAAGAATTTGAAACAAGTCTAAACACTCCACGCTACATTGAATCAGGCTTAATATGGTTGGATAATATCTTACAAAACAAACTTTTCAATGACGAGGAAGCTAAAAATGAATAATGAATATGAGAGAACAGAAGCTGATAAAATTATTGAAGAATGTCTTTCTTTACACACCCCAAAAAGTTTCTTTTTATTTGCTGGTGCTGGTGCTGGGAAAACGCGTTCTTTGGTAAACGCTTTACAATATATAAACAACACAATACGCGATCAATTGGTATTGCTTGACAAACATGTAGCTGTGATTACATTTACAAATGCTGCAGCAGAAGAAATAAAAAACAGAACACAATATGATTCTTTATTTACAATATCTACTATACATAGTTTTGTTTGGCGACTTATTAAGGGATTTGATGTCGACATAAAAAAATGGCTGAAAGACTATCTGCAATCAAAAATAAACGAATATAATTCTAAGCCACACAAATCAGGCACAAAACAAGAAGCTAGTTATAACAAACAATTAGAACGATTAAAACAATTAGAAACTATAAAACATTTTAATTATGATCCGGCTCCTGAGGCTGCTAATTCCGGAAAAGATAGCTTGAATCATTCCGAGGTATTAAAGATATGCGCTCACTTTCTGATCAACAAACCGTTATTTGCCAAAATGCTTGTTCAAAAATTTCCAATATTATTGATTGATGAAAGCCAAGATACTGACAAAAATTTAATGGAAGCTTTTTTATCAATACAAAATAAATTTTCAGATTGCTTTACATTAGGATTATTTGGAGATACAAAACAAAGAATATATGCAACTGGCAAAGAGGATTTGGGGGATATAGATTATTGGTCTTCTTGTGGATTTAAAACCCCACAAAAACCGCAAAATCACCGGTCCGGCAGCAGAATTGTAGAATTAGCAAATAAAATTGGTAGTTTGATAGATAAAACACCTACACAAAATCCTGTGCCAGACAAAGGAGAAGGATGTGTACGACTATTTTTAGCACCAACGAACACTGATAAACATTTAATAGAAAGCCGTGTAAAAGAACACATGGCCACTATAACAGGGAACAGTTTATGGAACAAAAAAAACTGGAAAGATAAAGAAGGTGCTACTTTAGTTTTAGAACACCGGATGGCAGCAGTTCGTATGGGGTTTGTTGAGATGTGGGACGCCTTAAAAAGCACATCAGAATTTGATAGTGTAAAATCCGGTACATCACAAGAAATAAATTTCTTTAAAAATTTTGTACTGCCTTTAGTACAATCTAACAATGATTTTGAAATAATGAGAATTATAAAAAAATATTATAAGGATTTATTCAAACAGATAAATAAAGACTCTTTAAGATATATATCAGAATGTGTCTCAAGAATTAAAACAGCATACACAAACAATCCAAATATAACTTTTGGGGAAATGCTTGACGTTATTAGAACTTGCGATATTTTTAATATCCCGCATAAGTATGATGAGGAATCAGAAAGTTTTGAGTTGTTTTTTAACATAAAATTATCACAAATAATCCCTTATGCTAAGTATATAGATAATTTATCAGAATTTAAAACACATCATGGTGTAAAGGGATTGGAATTTGATAATGTTATGGCGATAATAGATAATGACACAAAATGGAGAACTTACGATGAAACCAATTTCTTTGTCGAAGGTAAAGCTAACCAAGATACTCTACGTCTTTTATATGTGATTTGTACACGTGCAAAACAAAATCTTGCTGTAATATTATACACGGATACAACAAAAAATCAGTTAAATCAAAATTGGTTTAATGATGAGGAAATAATATCTCTATCTTCTTTCTGATTTTTATTGTTTTCTATAGGCAGGTGTCAACCCTTCTGTAGCAACTGGTTTTGAGTTCAAAATATGATCACCGTGTTGTTCTAATATTTCACACACAGCTAACATCACTTGCAAAACCGTCACCAATGTAATCCATCTTGTGTCTTGCGGTGTGTCCTCGACAAAGGATTGACTTGTTGCAAAACATTTTCTAACACAGTATGTAGAAAAATGCTTAAACCCGCAAAACAGCTGATAATTCTCGTAGTTCACATCTACATGTTCGTAATATTTCGCCAATTCTGGAATATCTTTTATTTTATTCCAAACGTCCTCAAAGTAATCTTGAGATATTGATTTTAATGTACCAGGATACCAATGTGTTCTATAATTTTTTCTGTTCAATAAATTGTCATCTTTGGGTTTATTTATAAAAAAACGCTCACAATTGTTTTGTTTGATAAGTTCTAATACTCTATCCACACGTTCTGGGTGCACTCGTAGCATATCGATTTGTTCAATGTAACCAAAATCTATGTAATCAGCCCCATTCGTATTAAAATGCTTATTTAACCACAACAATTGAATTTCAAGCTCTATCATCTGACATGTTAATGAGCAGGCTACAAAAACTCTGTCTTTTTGCAAAGCTTCGTAAATTTCTGCAGCTAACGATATCATCGCAGCAACCAAACTATGCAACCCCATAAGAGCCTTATCTTTTGTGGCCTGGGGGTGAAATGATTCCATGGTGCGAACCATCATCCTTAATTTTTTCATTAAGGTATCGATATCATCATTCTTTAACGGATGTGGCAATGGATATTCTTTTTGTAATTCAACCTTTTGTTTTATCAATACCTCGGATACCTTTTTATCAGCTGGCAATTGTGGATGAGCAATCAATTCCGATACTGGCACCCAGTGCATATCGTCGTGGACGCGCAGTTGGATTTCGCCGGTGTAGGATGTGATTTCGTATGTATGAAGTTCAATAACCTTGCCGGAATCTGTTGTATGTTTTGCAATTGTAATCAGGTCGCCAATTTCTGCGTCTATTCCCAATTCTTCAAACAACTCCCGGTGCAGGCATGTTGGACCGTCTTCGCCATCTTCAAACTTACCACCGGGATATTCCCATTCGCCCGCCAATGGTTGGTCCGCCGCACGTCGCATCAGCAGAACATTATCACCATTTCTAAAAATCGCAGCTGTTACTTTCACACTGAATCCTTTCCTTTACAACACCATCTTGCACTGTTTTTTGGGTTTGTAAAGTCCTTATTTTCTGCGGATTTTAGCGTTTATACATAGAGATACACCACGATACATTTAAGGTGAATTTTTAGGATATTTTTGTATTTAGATACAACTAACAGCATATCAACAGTTTTACGTAAGTTTTCAACAATTTTTTGTGCATTACTACTTTCACTACCTTTTCTTTATCTTTTATTTTTCTTTACTACTACTACTTTCCTTACCTATGAAATCAATATTGAAATCAACATGAAATCAATTCTGATTTATGAAATTAGACAGTGCGGCATGCGGTCTTGTTTTTTTATCGGTGTGTAGCAAGGTGGCGGGGTCGCCGTTACCCGTATATGAAACGCCCGTCACAGGACCCATTAAATAACTGGAATTTTTGTATTTCTTGGATATAATCAATGGTGTAAGGCATGAAAGATATGGCAAAGTTTTCAGATTTTATCAGCGAATACAAAACAGCCCAAGAGCCATCTAAACAAGAAAAGGCACGTAATTGGGATATCGCCATTGGACTGCAACAGGTTGATGGGTTGACACCATCGCGTTATCTGTACCAGGTGGCACGTGATAATATCGAAGGCAAGTTGAGCCATGACGAAGTTCATCAGTCGCTGCGCCAGTATTACCGCACCCCAGAGGGTGACGAACTGGGTATTGAATACTGGGAGGCCGACACCGTTTCCAACCGTATTGCAGAACTGTTAAGCAATTCGTCTTTTACCTTTGCGCCGACTACTTTGCTGTCTATTCACAAGTATTTGTTTAATGCGGCATTGCCTGAACACTGGGTTGGGAATGTCCGTACCAAGGATATTATCAAGGCAGAAAACGTGCTGATGGGGGATACTGTACACTATGCCAGCCATATGGACATTATGCCAACGCTGGAATACGACTTTGACCGCGAAGAACGTTTTGATTACAGTACGCTTAACACACGTGCGCAAGTTGAACATATCGCGCAATTCGTGTCTGGCCTGTGGCAAATTCATCCATTTCGCGAAGGCAATACGCGCACAATCGCCGTATTTGCAATCAAGTATCTGCGCAATAAAGGCTTTGCTGCTGATAACGAATTATTCAAGGATTATGCAGAATATTTTCGCAATGCCTTGGTTCGTGCCAACTATGAAAATATACCGCGCGGTATCAAACGGACCTATAAATACCTGAACTTGTTCTTTGGAAATCTGTTGCTGGGCGAAAACAATTCGCTGAAAGGTGACGACATGGTTATAAATATCGCTAATCCCGAAACAAAAACTAGCGATATAACTAGCGATAAATGTAGCGATTTGAATATAGACGACCTGAACAAAACAGAACGGGCGTTCTTTATCGCTATGGCTGAAAAGTTATGTACGATGGGTTATGTTACTGCTGCGGACGCAATTTCTATAACGGGCAAGTCGCCACAGCGCGTACGCCAACTGTTTGTCGCATTGGTTAACAAAGGTTTCTTGGTTGCCACCGGTCAAAACAAAGGCCGCAAATATAGTTTGCCAGAAAAACGATAATCGATTTATAAGGAACTGTGTTCTTAGGTGCGAACCAATTTTTCAAACCTGTGTGTAACAAGGTGTCGAGGTCGCCGTTACCCCCAATCAAAAGAAGTTTTACAGAACCTATTTTTATTTTACTGAAATGCAACATGCACCATTTAGGCACATATTGCATTTGCAACGTTATTGATGGCACGATAGGTGCTGCTGTCCATGATGTGGGTATATCCTTCGGTGGTGGTTATACGGGAATGGCCAGCTGCTTCTTTCATGGCAGCTATATTTTCACCGATATTTGCACCCATACTGATAAACGAATGTCGCAGGTCGTGTATTCGCATATGTGGCAACTTGGCATATGACAGTGCCCATTCAAATGGCTTGCGTATGTTGTTTATTGGTCTGTGCTCGTTCCCAACACCTGGGAATACATATTTGCTGCCCAGTGCGGTTGCTTCATCCAGCGCAGCCTGCAAGTATGGTATAACCGCATCAGACAGTTTTACATCCCGGGCGCCGGTCTTGCTGTCTTTCAGGTGTATTACCTTGTGCATAAGCGCAAGTTCTTCTACTTCTAGCCCGGTTATTTCAGACGCACGACACCCAGTCAGCATCAGCACCCGCAACGCATTGAATAACCGTGGGTGCATTTTAGATACCTGGGGCCCAACATCCAGCGCATGCGATAATGCACGATAACCGTCTTGGTCCAGTATTTGTGGCTTATAAACTTTGTTTGAACCTTTGCGAACATACTTGCATGGGTTTGTATTGCGATCTACGTATTTATACATTTCGCACCAATCCCAGAAATTAGAGAACAGAGACAGCGCTTTGTTCGCGGTTGAGAATGACGTTTTCTTTACCCACTTGGCATAGGCGTCCATTACATGCTTTTCTTCTATTTGGCGTATGTACAGCTTATCAAACATCGGCGCTAAATATAATCTATATTGCCCCCAATTAGAATCCTGGGTTCGTGGCTTCTTGTATATTTTGGAATATTTGTCCATATATTGCGGGAACAGTACTTTTACCTGTTCACCCAGCGTTTCTTTTTCTTTCAGTTGTTCTTCTATTCTTTTTCTGCGTGGGTCTTCGCCTTGGGCAATTTGATGCCGCATATTCCACGCCATATCACGAATATCTTTGATAGAATAATCTCTGTAGCGACCTATAAAAATATTGCATTTCTTGTTATCTATTTTACACCCCAGGAAAAACCGAATATTGCGTGTTGCCGCAGAATATCGCAGGAATAATCCTGGGATGGTGCCGTCGCTGACCTGCAGATTAACATCTGAATGCAACAGATGTATCCAAGTGTCCCGAAACGGCTTTGTATAGCATTTCCATTGTTCTGCCATGTGTGCACTCCTTTATTACAAACACACAATGCACGATAAAAACATAATATCCAGCAGAAACAGCTATTTTTTATCGCTTCTTTTTTGTTCCAGCCACTTATTTACCTCAGACAGGGGGTAACGTACCATTTTGCCGATCTTGAAGTACGTAGGTCCAATCCCCAGTGCACGATATTGACTTAATGCCGAAACAGACGAACAAAGATAGTCAGCTAATTGTTTCGGTGTAAACAGTCTGTCTTTAAGCGCTTCCTTGTTCAGGGCGTATTGTCTTGTATCTCTCTCTTGTCCCCCATGGTTCATGAATTGGCAATCCATGTTATTCTCCTTTGGGTTTCAATATGGTTTGTAGGATATAAAAAGGTCGCTTTATACAATCTGATATCACAACAACTTTTTATATCTGTACATATAATTTATAACACATAAAAAAGTAAAAGTCTTGCAAAACCAGCAAAAAACATCCTGTTTTTACTAAAAAAATTTGTATCATAATGTATCAAAACTACATTAAAACATATCTAAATAGTATTAAATCATATTTTGTCAGTTTTTGAAACAACGGCTCATTGACGGCACCCGACAAAAAAATCACAATATTTAGGCGAATCGATTTTTATAGAAAAATGCATATATTTTTCTATCAAAATAATAGTTATTGTTAGCTCATAAATAACTCTTTATATAGCTATATATATTCTCTAAAAGAGCTTTCTCTAAAAAAGACTTGATTTTTATGAGAAAATGTCGTATATTGACACTATGTTAAATGTCGTATATTGACATAAAAGGAATTTATAATGAAAGCTAAGAGAACTCTTTTAGAGAGAATTTTATTACGAATAAAGAAAAGCAAAGATAATTCTTTTATCTTAAAGGACTTTAATGATCTTGTTAAAGAATATGACTATGATCAAGTCTTGCGTGTTTTACGTATATTGGTAAAAAAGGGTACGTTAATTAAGATCGGGCGTGGCATATATGCAAAAACTCGTACTTTTAGTAATGGATTTGTCGCACCAAATGCCACTATAGGTGATTTGGCAGAAGAAGCTTTACAAAAACTTGGTGTAAAAACTGATAAATCAACTTATTGGCGTGAATACAACGCCGATTTATCAACACAGATTCCAACAGGCAGAGTTATTGCTGTAAATAAACGTGTTAGACGAAACATAAGCTATAATGGCTTTGATATTTCTTTTGAACAAATCAATAGCAAATATAAAAACAGATGGTATAATACCAGCGCAACAAGAGTTTAACTATGTCTTTAAATATGGAACTTTTTGAACAAATAGCTATTGAAAAGGGTTGTGATATTGCTTTTCCGATCAAAGAGCATTTTCTGATTCAAGTTATTCAACAGTTGGTATCAAGGTTTCATTCTGCTGATGGTGATTTAATATTTGGTGGCGGCACCAGTTTAGTGTGTGCATATGACGAGCTAACCAAGCGTTTCAGTGAAGATGCTGATTTTAGATTTGTTCCGCGCCCCAAATCAACTGCCAATGTTCGCAAAATGCTAACTGATATTGCACATAGTTTGGATGGCTTTGAACTTATTGCCGAACCCGTCCCCGAAAGCAGTAAAATAGAGTTTAGATTTGTAGACACAGAAAACATTGTTCAAACACACTCTGCATTGCGACCTTATATAAAATTAGAGGTGTTTTTTACAGATAATTTATTTTATGCACCAGAGGAAAAAGAAATATCTTCTTTCTATGACAAATTGGCTGGCACAAATGCTGGATTCAAATTGAAATGTGTATCATTGGAAGATACTACTATAGATAAAATCAGTTCATTTTTGTGGCGAATTTTATCAACAGATACAGAAAAGTCTCAATACAATCCTGCGGATATGCGACATCTGCACGATCTGTTTTTCTTGGCGCCAAAGCTTGATATTGATAGCACCTTTAAATCTAATATGCTCGAAGTTTTTAAATCTGACATGAGCCATCGCATGCGAGCTAAATACACCTTTGATGTGTGCGTAAAAGATGTTATTGACTTGTTACACCGCAACAAACAATTCAAAGCTGATTATGAACAATACGTCGCAAATATGTCATATGCAAAAAATACAGATAGATTATCCTTTGAAGACGCATGCAAATCTTTTGAAGAATTAACCAGCAAAATTTGATCTGCGGTTTGTTTATTTCTCACCGGTATCGGCGTTTTCTGATTTATCTTCTGTTATTTGTTTGGGCTTTTTAGCTTGTGCTTCAATTTCATGAAGTTTGTCATAATCGATATGAATTTCGCCTGACTCTTCTTTGATATATTCTGGCGGATTTAATGAGGGGTGAAACTCTACACCATCGCGCAAAGCATCAACTATATGCGCCACAATAGTATCCATTTTGTTTTTAGCGTCTGGTTTTTTTATATCTGTTTTTTTCAACAATGTTTCTATATCTGTATCACGTTTTTTATCAACCATACGAATAACATGGTCGTCAAAACTGATTTGTTTTTTGTATTCTTTATCTATTATCTCATATGAGAGTTTTGCCTCTTCTGATTGATAATAATGTTCACGCAATTCAAATGTGCCGATACCGATACTCAAAATGCCCATTATAATACCAAATAACTTTGTAGCGCATTCTGGCCCCACATTTACTTTAATCTCAATCCACTTACTACCAGAATCAACACCAACAATATCAAACGATGCAGGAACATCTATTGCTTCAGAAATCCCATTCAGTATCACGTGCAACTTTTGCATCAATTTTTCCATATCTTTGATAGAAAAAT
>JAFXFG010000016.1 GCA_017520675.1 Alphaproteobacteria bacterium | reverse complement strand
TGTGTCTGCAGGGTTATCTGTCAATCGGACAATATGTCCACAAAAATCCCCCATATTCCATTCACGCAAATCGCCATTTGTTATAATCTGTTGATTGCCGACAAGGGCTACCTGTTTAAAAACGCACCATTTGGTGCGTTTTTTGTTTACAACAAATTAGTTTCAACTTGCGTTTCTGGAATATCTGGTTTTGTTTTTTGCATGCCAAAAAGTTTTTTTATCGCGTTATTAAACTTTCTTTTAACACGTCCAGATATTGTATATATTTTTTGCAAAACATTATATCGCGCTTCTTCGTTTTTCAAGCGTTTTTCGAAGAGTTTTTTTTCTTTCTCTGAAGAATGTTTGTCTATTTTTAAACTTTCTTGATAAAGTTGAAAAAAATAATTACCCAAGGACGGAATATATTTAGACATAACAGACACAATTTCATCGCCTAACTTTGAATCTTTTTTTTCTTTTGAAAGACTTGCGTTCATCCGGATTTTGTTCAACAAATATGTAATCGCAGCGATAATCCCCACTTTTTCAGACCCACGACTGTTATACCCAATATGAACTTCGTTATCTTTACCAACTGTGTAAATGTAACACTGACCGTCCTCTCCCTTGAATGCGTTAATCCCTTTGTCTGGAGAACAATTATTATAGGCTTCACGAAGGCATTTTATAAAATACGGATTAAACAACCGAGCTACTTTTTCTGTATCAAGTTCGTCTTTCGACAGAAGAGCAAAAAACTCTTGATATTGCATTGAGTCCTTTAGGAGAGTTTCCTGATCATTTATGGACGCTTCTTCATAGTGGTCGCCATCGGAATTCATAATACATTGCACAAGTTTATAAAACTTTTTCCTTTCTTGTTGGTATTCTTTGTTATCGTACGACAGTTCACATCCACGTATATATTCGACTAAACGCCCCATCGAACTGCCTTTGCCTAGAGATTCAACAGCATAATACAGCAACAACGTATGCACATGTCTTATTTTTTCTTGGTTTGTTTTTGTATTTAGTTTCAGAAAATCAACTAAAAGGGGGTTATAATAAAAACTATCTCTGTGCAAAAACACATGGTGTTTACCGTATTTTTCTTTGTCGTCTGTGCCTGGGCGAATGCCCGTTGTGTTTTGTGGGCATCGATGATCAGACATTTCATAACCACCACCAGCAGACACAGAAATATGCCCACTTTCTGCATCTGTTCCGTTGCCATGATCCCAAACCACTATTGCCCCTGGTGGCAACAAGCCTAAATCCGCACAATCACACTCAACTTCTATAAAATCTTTACTTTTTTGGAATTTTTCTATGGTTTGATACGCGTGTGTACAATCGTCAAAAAAATCTTTTGGTACAACACCAGCGGCCTCCATAGCGGTTCTGACACCCTGCAAGCAATTCCCTTTTGTTTCCAAAGCATCAGAAACACCTGCAGAATAATTATAAATTCGTTGCGCAGTACTGTTTGGTTGTATAACTAACGATATTATATCCAAACTATTTAAAACTTGCTTATCTTTGATGTGTTTTTCCATTTTTTTTCCTTTTATGATAAAAAAATAACTAGGTTCGTATTTACAGTCCATATTTTCAATTATTCGTCCAAGGCCAGAATAAATATGCCTAATTTATCGGCCTGTTTTATAACATTTTCTTTATCGACAACAAAGCAAGTCTTGGTATTCACAACAATCCCACGCAGGTGCGCCGCCGCAACCGCATTAACCGTATCAACACCAATCGCAGGTATGTCAATACGCAAATCTTGATTTGGTTTGGTCATCTTGGCAAATACGCCACTGGGGCGTTTTACCTTGGTGCGCATTTGTACAACCCGTTCCAGCATACGGGCAGTTCCTTCGGCCGCTTCGACCCCAAGAACGTGTTTGTCAACAACAACAGATGCACCAATGTCCGCCGCACCAATAAGATGTGAAACCTCAATCGCGCGCGCAATATTTTTTTCATCTGATGCAGTTGGTTTCTTTTTAGTCTGAACCCCCGCAGTTTCAAATGTTAATTCAGGCGCTAAATCCTGAGCAGCAACGATTTCAAAACCTTGTTTTTCAAGAACCTTGTTAAATGCAACAGCCATAGAATCATACCCCCGTTGATGTTTGATTATTTTTAATAACATACGCAACGACCAAAAATCTGGCCGCAAATCCGACAAATTCGGATGCCCCAAGGCACCAACAAATACAACCTTTTTAATCCCCAGACGTCTGACCGCACGAACCGCGCGCCCTGCCCCACCAAGGCGAATTACCATATCTGGATTAAGACGCATATCTACAAAATTTTTTAGTCCAATTACAAAAACGTCCCAGCCCGCCCGACGCAACGCATCGCGCGTAAAAAACGGCAAGTCCAGCGCGCCTGCAACCAGCGCTATCTTTTTATCTGTGTTTTCTGTTTTCATATTTTGTATGGTACGAATAAATCAAACTGGAATCAAGTCGCATTTTATGATAAAATTATAAAAAATGTATATAATGGGCTGAACAAAATGAAAAAAATATCTGCTTTATCGTTTTTGGTGGTTGCGCTGATTACTGTGGGCGCAAACGCCACATATGACGACAAAAAATTTACCGATGAAATATCCAAGGGGCTGGACTTGATTTCAGCCGAAGAAACATTTGAATATGTACAGGACGAAGCACCAGGGGAACTGGGGCGCGAGGTCTATGAATTTGCAGGCACAGTTAATTCAGATGATATTAGGTTATTCGTTCCGACATCGCACTATATGCGTATGGGGGTCGGTTTAAATATGGGCTTTGCATCAAGCAAGGCTAACACCCCTTTGGGCAAGGCAGAAAGCAACGATAGTTATTCTGTACAAATCGGACTGGGGTGGAATCTGTCGTCTTATGTACGCGCAGAAATAGACCTGCAAATGTCAGAATTTAAATTCCAAGGAATTGATAACACGCAGGCAACGCAACAGACCCTTGGCGGAATGCTGTATTTTGACTTTGCACGCAGATATGTACAAATGGGCGATATCACAAAACGCAGAACATTTGTGCCGTTTATGGGCATTGGCGCAGGTTTCGGAACATACGACTATCAGGGCAAAGATGGCAAAGACGGTATGCTGATTGCGGCACCGCGCGCTGCACTTGGGTTTAATGTAATGCTGGGGGATTTGATTGGTGTTGATGTTATGTATCAATATCAAATGCTGATAGGCAACGGATTTGGATGGGGTACTGATTCTGCAAATATTAACAATGTTAGCAATATTATGGCCACCATTCGTATGAACTTTTAAATACACAAGGCATATGACAAATGAAAACTAAACATTTAATCTTAGCAATACTATCTGTCGCACCAGTTTGCGCAAATGCTGCAATACCATATCGCGTAGAACAATTAAGCCTGCCAACACCAGAAAAAAACGAGACTTTTTCCAGCGAACACAGATTCTATATTGGCGGAATGTATAACCTGTCTTTGTGGCAAAACTATACTGACGATTATGATGTTGAAATCAGCGGAAAACACTCGCAAAGTTACGAGATACTGACAGGACTGCGCGTTTCTGATACTTTCAGACTGGAACTGGACTATACACACACAAAGGCAATCTGGAATCAAATGTCTTTTGATGGCGAAACATTTTTATTGAACGCCATAATCGATGCTAGAATCGACAGCATATACAGAATCTTGCGAAATCAGATGATTATGCCATATGTCGGTATTGGTGCAGGTGCATCTTGGAACACAGGCAAAAACACAACAAATATTGATATTAAGGTATCACCTGTTGTTGCCGCGATGGCGGGAATTAGCATAGAATTCAATCCACATTTTGCACTTGATTTTGGATACAGGTATCTTTATATGTTTAATCAAAAGAACAATATTGTTGACGACCTGAACGCGACCGCACATCAGTTCCGTGTTGGCGCAAGGGTTGGATTCTAAATAAGCGATAACATATGAATAAATGTCCGTTTTTTGAAAAATGTGGTGGCTGTAAGTTTGATTTTACAGCCACTGACTATAAAGAAAACAAGAAAAAATTAATCGATAATTTACCAACAACAAATTCGCCAATATGGATTGATGCCGGTGTTCGCAGGCGCGCAGACTTTGCATTTGCCGGTGGCAGGTTTGGATTCTTTGAGAAAGGGACAAAAAATATAATCCCTATTAAACACTGCCCAAATCTGACACAGGCAATTAACGACATCTTGCCGTATATCGCAAAGTTGCCGTGGGGCGGCAGTGGTGCGTGTCTGATTACAGAATGCGAAAACGGCATCGATATTGCAATCAGCGCCAATGTACCGTTCTTTTCCCCAGAATTTAAAACGGCGGTGTCTGCCCTGCCCGCGATTAGAATTACTTGGAACGATAAAATTATCAAGCAAACAGAAACACCAATAATTGCGTTTGGGGATAACGTGGTTGAGTATCCAACAAACGCGTTTCTGCAACCCAGTGTAAATAGTGCGAATATTATGCGACAGATGGTTAAAGAAAATACAGACGGTTATGAACATATCGCAGATTTATTTTGCGGTCTGGGGAACTTTACATTTGAAACAGGCGCAGATGGATTTGATATCGTCGGAACGGGTGTAAAACGCGACTTATTCAAAAAACCACTAAGCACAAAAACGCTAAACCAATACGACTGTGTGATTATGGACCCACCACGCGCAGGCGCAATGGCACAATCTAAGGAAATCGCACAAAGTAATGTTAAGCGTGTAATTTACATCTCTTGCAATCCAGATACCTTTATGCGCGACAAAAAAATTCTGGAATCTGGCGGATATAAGAACATAAATCTGACCCCAATCGACCAGTTTGTTGGCAGTACACATTGGGAATTGTTTAGTGTGTTCGATAAATAAAATTGCGCCCGTTTGGGCGCGTTTTATTTTCCAAACTTTCCACTGCGCGGAAACCCAACAGGAACTGTGCGACCCTGAGATGCACGTTTCGCGCGCCATGGCGACCAATCTTCGACCTTGGTCGTGCCACGACCCGTCGTCCAACCAAAACCATCAGACGCATTAAAGAACATTACATCAAGAACAAATGTCCGCTCGGCATTATATTTTTGCAAAATTACACCCTTGCCACGCGACATTTGTGGAATTTCATCGGTTGCAAATATCAGCAACTTGTCATTAGAACCAGACATCGCGATTGTATCGCCAACAACCGGCACACACATATGCGCAGGATTCTTAGGCTCTGTATTCATAACCTGTTTGCCGTTTTTGGTCTGGGCAACACAGGCATCGCCAGTTATGATAAATCCATTACCATGACGGGAAACTAACAAATACTTTGCGTTCGTATCCAGAACAAATGCTTGAACAATTTCTTCATCGGCACCGATGTCCGCCATCATTCGTACAGATTCACCAAAGCCACGCGCAGACGGCAATTCATTCGCGGATAGCGTGAACATCTTGCCCCCAGATGCAAACAAATTGATTTTATCAGTCGATTGCGCATGGAACGCAGTTTGTAATTCGTCCCCTTCTTTGAATTTCAAATCCAATGAATTTAGGTCCAGATACCCCTTGGCCGCGCGTATCCAGCCCATAGTTGACAAGATTATGGTCAGCGGTTCTTTTTCGATAAATTCGTCTGCATTTACAACGACTTCTTCGGTTTGTTCCGCCCAAGTCGTACGACGACGACCAAGTTTGGTCTTTTTATCATAGGTCTTTTTAATATCGTTAAACCAAGCCTTTAATTGATTATTTTGGGCATCTTCACTGGCCAGTAATGCTTGCAGTTGCGCCTGCTCTTCCCGCAGGGCGGCATCTTCGCGCTTGATTTCCATTTCTTCCAATTTACGCAAAGAACGCAGGCGGGTATTCAAAATTGCCTCTACCTGAATTTCCGACAGATTAAATTCAGTCATCAAGACAGATTTCGCATCGTCTTCGTTACGAATAATCTCGATAACCCTGTCCAAATTAAGATACACGACCAGCAAACCACCCAAGATTTCCAGACGGCGCGCAATATTAGTCAAACGCCAATTCGTGCGACGGCATAATACAGACTTTTGATGTGCAATAAATTCGCGCAAAACATCGCCAATTGGCATTACACGCGGTGCACCTTTGGAATCAATAACATTGAAATTCATATTAAAGCGATATTCCAAGTCCGTCAGCGCAAATAAATGCGCCATCATCTTGTCCGCAGGAATATTGCGCGACTTTGGCGTTATAACAATGCGAACATCGGTTGTTGATTCATCAATAATATCATCAACCAATGGCAGTTTTTTGCCGTCTATTAATGTCGCAATCTGTTCAACCAATTTCGACTTTATAATACCATATGGGATTTCTGTAATTACAACCTGCCAGGTGCCACGTTCCAGTTCTTCGACCGACCAGCGCGCGCGTACACGAAACGCACCACGACCAGTATCATAATTCTTGACAATTGTTTCAAAACTGTCGATTAAAATACCACCTGTTGGAAAGTCAGGCCCGACCATCTTCTTGATAATTTGCGCAGTGGTCGCATCAGGATTATCAACAACCAGATTTAGGGCATCACAAACCTCTGCCACGTTGTGGGTTGGAATATTTGTCGCCATACCAACCGCAATACCCATACCACCATTCGCCAGCAAATTTGGAAACGCACCAGGCATCACAACAGGCTCTACCGTTGTGCCGTCAAAGTTTGGCATCATATCGACACTGTCTTCGTCTAGCCCCTCCATAATTAACATGGCGGCCTCGGTCATTTTGGATTCTGTGTATCGGTATGCCGCCTGGGGGTCGCCGTCAATGTTTCCAAAGTTCCCCTGCCCGTCTATTAACGGATAACGAACAGAAAAATCCTGGGCCAGACGAACCATCGCATCATAAACCGAACTGTCCCCATGCGGATGATAATGCCCCAACACATCACCAACAACCGTTGCGCACTTACGAAATGCGGCACTGGGGGCCAAGCGCTGACGCAACATGGAATACAAAATCCTGCGATGTACAGGCTTTAACCCATCGCGAACATCAGGCAATGCGCGCGAAACAATCGTACTGACTGCGTATGATAAATAACGTTCAGACAACGCATCAGATAACTGCTGTGAATCAATATTTTCAATAATTTCTTTTCCCATAACGCTAAGAATTTAGAACATTTGAAAAAAAATAACAACAGAAAAAAATACATTGGCACTCTTCTATGCTAATGTTTTTTATGGAACGGGGGAATTTAATAAGGATTAAACTTTAACCCTGCGGTGCAATGGTTTCCCGCCTGTGCGGGAATGACGAACGAAGACAGAGCCTGATATGTGGGAATGATGAGAGCGTATGTGAGTATGGGGGGGAACAAAAAAATAAAACTACTGGGATATTTTGTGTTTGATTTCACGAATGCGTGCCAATATTTCCTTTAGGTCTGCATCAGTTGCAACAGGCGCAGGACGGTTAAAAACCTCGTCCGCGAGGACTATGCACAAAGTTGCCAACAGGGCACTTTCAGGTAACGGACCAATCTTGTCTAAAATCTGGCGCGCACGCGCATCAACCATCTTGCCAAGTTCAATCAGACGGTGTTCTTGACCATCTTCACAACCCATCGGGTAGTTTTTATTAACAATCGGAATTGAAACAACACTCATTTTTTTAACTTTTCCAATATTGATATTGATTCGTTAATCATCTGGGTCGCACGCGCGTTCTTATCACGCAGGGTACGAACCTGTTCCGATAGAATCGCAACTTCTAAATCTGTTTGCTTGCCAGCATGAATCGCAGTGCCACGCAGGCGGGCAGCGGCCTCTTCCAATGATGACAATTCTTGAAAAATTTGCTGTTTTATATCTGCCATATTGTTAGTGTAAGATATTTTTTATATGCGTTCAACCTTAAAATATGATATAATGTTTCTGATTTATTGCGAGGGTTAAGTACATGAAAACAAAAATAATCTATATTTCTGGTAGTGAAGTCTTTGATATGACGGAAATTCGTGCGGCTTTTGATGAAGTACGCAGCGCATTAGGGCTGGATAACGATACTGTTTTATTCGGCGTGCCTGTTGATTGTGATAGCGCAATCAAAAATACAGACACTTCAAAAACTGTTGTTGCCCAAACCACAGCAGTACAAAACGAAACAGTTGTTGGCAAAGAGGAAAATAATGTTGTTTCCATGGATAATACTGTGGTCGATAACGAACTGGAAATAAAAGACAGTGAAGAAACTATAACCCCAGAGCCCGAAGCAGAAATCACAGAAATAAAAACAGTCGATACAGACGAAACCGTTATTCCAATCCTGTCTGTATTGTCGATTAATGACGATGAAACACCTGTGGCACAGGAAACAGACCCCCTGTCAGAAACCGAAGAAATTCAAGCCCCAGCAGATGCAGAAGAAACATTTATTAATGACGATGTAATCGTACAGCCAGAAGAAGTCGATAATGAACCTGTTATTTCCAGTATCAGCATTGATTCTGAACTAATAACACCGGCAACCGATAACGACGGTGTCGCGACAACTGTTTCTGTTACTGATATGATAAACGACGAAGCGCCTGAGAAGTCGGTTGAAAAAACACTGGAACATTTGCTGGAAAGTATGACTCCACTGCGCGAAGATTTAGAAATAGAAACAGAAAACAATGATTTTGTAGATAATGACGAGCCTTTGTATGATATAACAGATTCTGATACAGATGCAACATTGGCACAATTGGCGTCTGAATTCGTACAAACCGAGGATACCATTGAAACAACACAAAAAAATGAATCACATGGCAAAATTGGAAAATTAAAAAACATATTGCCTTTTAAAAAAGCAAAGCGCGATGATGGCGGGTTGATGGGCGACTTGTTCGGATGGGCTGGAATTGCCGCAAATGATGACGATTTTTCAATTCCTGGGTTCTTTACAAAAAAGCAAGGCGCGTGATAAACAAACAAATAAAAAATGAATACTGACACGATTATTCAATTATTAAAAAACGCAGGTTTCAAAGGATTGTATGCCGATGAAACCTATGTTTATATGGAAGACCCTTCGTGTATATTGCGCAGTTTTGAAGCCTTTGCAGAGTTCGCGTGGATTGTAATAACGGTATTTACTGGACTAATGCTGGCCGGTTGGGCAATTTCTATGATACGCGGGGCAAAAAACGATATTTTTAATAATCTTAAAAATTTGACTTTACTATTTGGGGGATTGTCTGCACTGGGGGCAATTATAAATCTGATATATGGTGGCGATGTTTTCGCACGCGGATGTAAAACTATTAGCGCGCCAATTACAGAACTGAACGAGTTACTGGAAACAAGAAAAAAAAGGCTGGGCGATAACGGGGTTGAACTGTATGAAAAACTGGATATATACGATACTGGCCCAGTTATTACAGACAATAATTATCAGAATATCCCAGCAGACCTTGAAACAGAACAAACTGAATCAACAGAAGAAATACTGGAAAATCTTGATAAATATTATGACGCAAATCCAGTAAGACAAGAATCACTTTAAAGAACTTTTTCTAAGCCATGGTGTCGCGCGCAACGAATGCACTATGCCATTGGATGTTACCAGAAAATGATCAACCAAGGATATCCCAAAGGAATTTAAACGCTCTTCTATCAAACTGGTCAAATCTGCATCTGCGTGTGAAAAACTGTTATCAGAGATAGGATGATTATGAACCAAAATAACACCAATCGCATTTAATTGTAATGCCTTGCGCGATATTTCACGCGGATAGACAGCAGATTCGTCAATCGTCCCGCGACTGTGTGTTTCATCCAGCAATAAACGACTGTCGTTCCCCAAGTATAAAACATGAAATTCTTCAACAACCTTACAAGAAACTAAATTGCGACAATAATCACGCACAAACTTGCCATCAGCAAGATAGGTGCCTGACTGAGCGCGCTCGGCATACGAGATAGAAATTAACTCGTATGCTAATTTTATAATAACCGCAGTGCTATGACCAACACCAGATACAGAAATCAAATCTTCGTATGACGCACGCAAGACAAAATACACACCACCAAATTTTTCCACCAGACTGCGCGCCAGCGGTCGAACATCACGACGCGGTATCGCATAGGTCAATAATAATTCAAGTAATTCATAGCCAGTTAACTTGCCCTGTAATAATTTCTCTTTTAATCGGGTGCGATGCCCCGAATGAAACAGCAAATCTGTATCCGCCATATTCTTGTTAGACCATTTTTTCTGTGAAAATTATCGCGCCATCCTCGGTAATGCCAATCGTGTGTTCCCATTGGGCAGACAAACCACCATCAACAGTGCGCGCAGTCCAACCATCTGCATCTATCTTGCATTCGGCAGAACCTGTGTTTATCATTGGCTCAATCGTGAATACTAGCCCTGGGACCATCTTGACCTTGTCCCACATTTTGTCGTAAAAATGATATATCTGCGGTTCGTCATGCATAACCTTGCCAATGCCATGACCAACAAAATCACGCGATATAGAAAATCCATGTGGCAGAACAACAGACTCGATAGTCTTGCCAATCTCGGACAAAGGGACACCGGGGGCGCAAATAGAAATCGCCGCATTTAATGCGTCTTGGCATACCTGAACCAATTTTTGCGCCTGGGCAGATACTTTGCCAATCGTGAACATGCGCGATGCATCACCATGAAACCCCTTGTATTCGGCAGTCAAGTCAACATTGACTATATCGCCATCCTTTAAAATACAATCATCACTGGGGATACCATGAACAATAACATCGTTTACAGATGTGCAAATGTGCTTTGGATAGCCTTGATAGCCTAAATCAGATGAACGGGCACCATTTTCTTTTAAAAACTGCGCAACCATTCTGTCGATTTCGCCAGTCGATATTCCTGCCTTGATATGTGGCGTGATAAAATCAAAACAACGCGCAACAATGTCGCCAGATGCACGCAGTCGTTTAAAGTCTTTTGGGGCATATACTGATGCTAACATTTTAATTCCTTCGTTTTGCAGCAAATTTAGCCGCACGAACAGATAATTTTAAAGCGAAATCACGCAATAAAACCTCAGCCGGCATACCTGTTGTGCGTAATTGACGTTCAAGTTCGTTAAGACGGGTTAGTACCGCAACAATCTCTGATTCAGGCCATATCTTAATCGCCATGTTGAATTTGTCGCGAACCTTCCAGAATAAATTAGGTAACAGACCATCAACAACAGCTGTCTGTAATTTCTTGAATTGGCCCGTCAACATTCGAACCAACATATTAGGTTCTTTGTTATCATATAACAATCTGTCCAGCGCCATCATTGTCTGTGCAACATTACCCGCAGTCAATGAATACAAAAAGTCATCAATGTCCGCCGCACCCGTATCCGGCAAACATTTTTCAACATCAGATAAATCAACAATACGCTTGTCATTAACATACAAGGCAATCTTCGTTAAAAAACTGCGCGTGATTCCCCTGTCGCCGCCAAGATGCGCAGTCATATATGCCATCGCATCAGGTGTAATCTGCTGTATCCCAGCAGCCGCAGATAATTCGTTGCGTATCAAGGTTGCCAATGTGCGCGCATCGTCTGTATAACACGCCAAAGCCGCCATATCTGGTGCACCTTCGAACAAAGTGCGCAAACCACCACCTGCACGCAAATCACCCGCCGCAACAACAACAGTCGCACATAAGCCAGAATGACCAACCAATTCAGAAATATACTTTGCAGAAGAATCGCCAGCATTAGATATCAAAACCATCTTGGCGCCACCAAACATTGATGGACTGCATGCCTCAGCAAATAATGCATCAGACTTCTCGTTCAATTCATCCGCATCCAGCGCAAAAAGGTTGTCTTTTTCTATACCAAGTTTCTCTATTGCAGAATCACAATACTCGTCAACCTGACCAATATCAGGCCCATAAATCAATACAGCACGCACATTGCTGATTCCGGTCTTAAAATCAGTATCTTTCCATTTCATTATTTTTTATCCGTTGCCTTGCTGGAATACTTGTGCGTTTCAACAATTGCGCGCGCACCTATCTTTTCTGCCAGAACCTGAATAGTATTTTGAACCGCGTTATTATACGATGCATTTGATGCAACCAGATATCCAACAAAGGTATATGATTCAGATGCCTTTTCTGTACCACTGGCAATAACTTTGCCATTATGAGATAAGGTGTATTTCGCATTAAGCGAAACCTCTTGCCAGGTGGCATCCCCAGTCTGCTCAAGCGCCTTGTAACGATTGCTGGGGGCCGATAATTGAACCTTTAACGTGTATTCAGAATCAGGACCGTATTGCCCACCAAACTTTGCCCACAGCGCATTACGCAAATCTATGCCGTTAATGCCACTGATTGGATAAACATAAATGTCTGTATCCTGTCCAGAAAACATAGGCCGAAAACCACACCCAATGTTAAGTAATAAAACCAATGATAATAAAATTTTTTTCATAGTACTGTCTGTTTTCCTGTTGCTTTTTATTTGTATATTACCTAGACTTTTTATAAATCGCAAGAGGGAATAATGAATATTTTTATCATGATTTTAATTGCTTTGTTTATGGCAGGCTATTATATGCTGGACAGCCCCAGCCAAAATGTTGCCAACCAAACAACAGATTATGCAATTACTAAATCTGATTTGCGTTCTGTTGCACAATGTATGACGGCTGCGCATAACGCACAAATTAACGGTATGCAATTCGATGATATTTGTACACAACAAAACCAAATCGTTAGTGCTTTTATTTGTCTGGACGAAAGATTAAAAAAAACAAATTGCGAAATCGTTAGAAACAAAAAACCTGCATTCAGTTATCTGATTTCTGCCAGCGCACCAATAATACCTGATAACTATAATGGTATGATGGAAATATTAGAAAAGCACTATCCAGATGCAGGGACTTTTGGAATATTTTTTGAAAATATGATTATGGCAGGTGGAACCGCAACCAAGCGAATCGTGCCAAAGGAAATTATAAGCGAAATGAATTTGCAAGACGGACAATTAGTGTACTTGACCCAATACGAAATGCCAGAGGTTGCAACACAATTTGCATCACCAATGGTTTTCGATGTAGAATGCCCCGTAGGTACAACAAAAATCTATCGTTTTGGGCGTTGGCAGTGTATCAGTTATAACACTAAAACAGATTGCGGTGGGGATATGATTTGGGATTCCGAACAGTTCCAGTGCGTACCAGACGAATCCAGAAAACCACTGTGCGCAGACAGCCAAACCGCGGTTATGGTCGAAAATGTTTGGGAGTGTATAGACCCCTTCCCAGAAAAACAATGTCCTGATAAAATGATTGCGCGTTTGAATTATAATACATTGGAATGGGAATGCGTTACCAATCCAGAAGATATAAAAGAATCAACAAAATGCGATAACTTTTTTGGCGCAACAACATCTGGGGCACTGGGGACGACTTTGCGCATACCACAGACATCATGTACCGATTGCGAAAAATTAATAACAAACCTTGAAACATGCGAGGCGACCTGTGTGCCAGATCCTGAAAAGTTAAATAATAGCAGTTGTTATCCTGGCAATCCGACAGAATGTACAGGCAGTACACGCGCGTTCTATTTCGGGTTTCCAAATCGCACATATATTAATAAGGTTCAAAAAATTATTGATATACCCGTGCTGTTGGATAATAATCATTCGCAAAATAGAAAATTTAACTGTATGGATTGTGGTGGACGCGGAATTAATCAGGAAAAATCACGACCACCATATGTTGTGGTTTGTAATTAAAAAAAACAGCACTTGTTTGTGCTGTTTTTTATTTTATTTTTTGATAGCGCGCAATTTCTGCGGCGATTTTTCTGGATTCGTTGTACAGGCGCATATAATCTTCGTTATAGGCATGATGGTCCGTTTCTATGTTCTGAAATCTGTCATCATACATATTAATATCACAAGCATCCATTTTCCTTGAAAAAAATTCCATTCTGTCTTGAATCTCTGATAAATCGGATTTTAAATCATCTATCCGTTTCTGTTTTACACTTTCAGCAACGGCGATTATTTGTTCCAACTCTGCCAGACGCGCTTCATGGCGCGCAAGAGATTCATGAGCCTCAATCATATCATTTTTATCATAGTAACTGTTGCGAATTAAATCTTCTAGGGATTTTATGTACCCCAAGACCCTGACACGTTCCTGTTGCGCAGAAACACCACGCTCAATCAATGTGTCCAGACTGGGTACTTTATCCGCTGTAATATTTTTCTTATTTCCCTGCATTCGCAACCTCTTTGTTTTTTGCCACACACAGTTAATATAATACATTGTTTTGTCAATGTCGCAATTAAAAAAAAGATGGGTTTCCCCATCTTTTTTCTGTTTATTCCCCACGCGTAAATGCACCATTGTCCAACATATCACGAACGGCAAAATGTTTTACCTTTTTCGCAGATGTTGATGGCAATTCTTCTTCGGTAATTGCAAAGTGTCGAACCCATTTGTATTGCGCAATTGCCAAATTTGATTTCTTTAACAGCAATGCAACACGCGCAACAGTTGTACCAGGCTTTACTTGGAACACTGCAAATGGAACAACCTTGTCCTTGATAACATATTCGAATACCGCGGCATTCAGAATTTCGTCATTTTGCATATACAAGTCTTCCAATTCATCTGGATATACATTTTTACCACTGTCCAGAACAATAACCTGTTTCTGGCGCCCTTTGACCTGCAGGCGGCCGTATTTATCCAGGCAACCAATATCACCTGTCTTGAACCATCCGTTTTCAAAAGCCTCGGCATTGGCTTCGTCATTTTCAAGATATCCAGACATAACCATATTTCCGCGTATCCAAATTTCACCAATACCATGTTTATCGGGATTGTGTATTTGTAATTCATTACCTGGCAATGGACCAGCATAGTACATAGAACCATCTGGCCGGCGGAACGCGAAGTTAAAGTTTGCAGGACCAGTGGCTTCTGTTAATCCATAACAGTCCCCAACTACAAACCCCATACTTTCATAGAATTTGCGAATTGATGGCTTTAATGTCGCACCAGCAGATACCAATACCTTGGTATTGCCACCAAAGGCATCATGAACCGGTTTCGTAACCTTTTTAACCAGACCACCAAGCCCAATCGAACGCAAGAAACCACGCATCGCAACAATTATACGCATCAGTGTCCAAACATGCTTTTCACGCGCACTGTCAGCAATCTTTTTATAGAACACTTCCCATATACGCGGAACCGCGGGTATAACCTCTGGCTTGTATTGTTTAAAGTCCTTGATGAATTCTTGGGGTTTTAATACAGGCTGTAATAACAACTTGCCCTGTAATGCCACAGGTACAATTATATTAATAACAACACCGTATATGTGATATAACGGCAAAAATCCATAAAATGTGTAGCCTGGGAAAATCACATCCTTGTAAAATTGTGCGCCATCCGACAGTGATATCAGATTATCATGCGTCAGGCCTACGACCTTTGGGTTGCCAGTCGAACCAGATGTAAACGACAATTGTGCGATATCACTGCGTTCTGTTTCGGCCATTGTAAAATCATTTTCATCCGTATCGTCAATGTTTTCAATATTGAACATTTCACAGGGCGCATCCGCAAAAAACATAGATTCCTGCGCCAAGACTAATTTACAATCTGTACGCTTCATCATATTGATATGCTCTATCGTTTGAAGCCCTGTGTCCAGCATTAATGCGCGTGCACCCTGGGATGCAATCGCAAAATAAGAACGCAGAAAATCAGGTGTGTTGCCAGATAATATCGCAACCGTATCACCCTTTTTAATACCAAAACGTTGTGCTAATAATACAGCACGACGCTTTACCTTTTTTAATAAGTCTGCATAGGTTTCGTTCTGTCTGAGAAAGAAAATACTGTCTTTGTTCCGCGAACATACATCTTGCAGCATTTCGTATATATTTTTTATCATAATTATATAACCTTGCTATATAGTTTATTTCGTCGCCATCACCATAATGACAACATTTCAAATATATACAAAAATAACAGGAAAAACAACCTAATAATAATTACATTGATAGTTATTGAGCGATTCGAAAAAACACAATATATAGATTAAACATAAACGAATCAGCACTATATCTGGTAAAAAACACCCTATACGAATCGTTTCCTAGGCAAAAAATCCAATTTTTATTGTACAAAAGTCATCTTCGTATTAAGCAACCGATTCTGTTATCCCTGTGTAATATGCAGAAGTCTGCCCTTTTTAAAAGTAAAGTAAAAAAAAAAAATTTTTTGCGTTTTTATATATTGCCGTAGAACTAATAAAACTATATATTGTAAGCAAAGATAAAAAACAACCACTATATGTTGTGTTTTTACAAAAAATGGGGTTATGAAAATGTCAGAAACACAAAATGAAATAAAAATTCAAATTACACCAACTTTGGTTACACACTTGGTTGCTGTGCAGAAACGCAGTGGCGAAACTGTACCTTTTGATTCTAAAAAGATTTATGACGCTATTAAAAAGGCTGTTGCTGTTACATCTGAAATATCTGATGTGGAAATCGTAAAAATTACACAGGATGTTTTAAAGAATTTGGACGGTAGTTTTACAGAAAAAACACCAAATGTCGAACATATCCAAGATATTGTTATTAAGACCTTGATGGATAACAAGGCATATAAAACAGCACAGGCATATATCATTTATCGTCAAAAACGCACAGAAATTCGCGAATCTATGGTTGATGCGGTTGAGGTTATTGAGGGGTATGTTGGTGGTTCTAACTGGCGTATCAAGGAAAATGCAAATGTCGGCTATTCCATCGGTGGGCTGATATTGCGTACCAGTGAACGTGTTACCGCGGAATATTGGTTGAACCTGTATCCGCGGGCCGTTGCTGAGGCTCATAAAAACGCATCTATTCATGTGCATGATTTGGGCTGGTTGACTGGGTATTGCGCCGGCTGGTCTTTGCGTGAATTGTTATACGAAGGATTTAACGGTGTTAGCGGCTATTTACAGTGCGAACCAGCAAAACATATGGCGACTGCTGTTTCACATATGGTGAACTTCTTGGGCACGTTGCAGAACGAATTTGCAGGGGCACAGGCATTCTCGTCTGTGGATACGTATCTGGCGCCGTATATCAGGGTTGATAATCTGTCTTATGCAGATGTAAAGAACGCAATGCAAACACTGGTCTTTAACTGTGCTGTACCTTGCAGATGGGGCACACAGACACCATTTATCAACTTTACATTTGACTGGACATGTCCGGAAGATTTGAAATCACAACATCCATTTATCGGAAAACAACAGGTTGACTTTACATACGGTGATTTGCAACCAGAAATGGATATGATTAACAAAGCATTCTTGGAGGTTATGACCGAAGGTGATGCGTTGGGTCGTCCGTTTACTTTCCCAATTCCAACATACAATATTACAAATGACTTTCCATGGGAACACCCAAATGTAAAGCCTTTGTTTGAATTGGCGGCAAAATACGGTATCCCGAATTTTCAGAACTTCTTGAATTCTGATTTGAATCCAACAGATGTTCGTTCCATGTGTTGCCGTTTGCGCCTGGACGTGCGCGAATTATTAAAGCGCGGTGGTGGCTTGTTTGGGTCTGCGGAAAAGACTGGCTCAATCGGTGTTATCACAATTAACCTTGCGCGTTTGGGATATGTTCATCGTGGAAACCGCGAAGGATTGTTCACAGAATTAAAGCGCTTGCTGGACTTGGGACGCGACGCGTTGGAAATCAAGCGCGATATCATTTCGAAAAATATGGAACGTGGACTGTATCCATTTACAAAACGTTATTTGGGTAATTGGAATCATCACTTTTCAACAATTGGTGTAAATGGCGCGAACGAAATGGTGCGCAACTTTACAGGCGACCGCGAAAATATCGCAACACCAATGGGTAAAAAATTAGTCTTGGATGTTATGGATTTCATTCGTGAAAATCTGGCAACTTTCCAAGAACAAACAGGTAATTTGTATAATCTGGAAGCAACACCAGCAGAGGGTTGTTCTTATCGCTTTGCGAAAACAGACGTCAAGAACTTTCCTGATATTATAACGGCTGGCACAAAAGATGCACCATACTATACAAATTCAACGCAATTGCCAGTGAACTTTACAGACGATCCATTCGTTGCACTGGAACACCAAGAAGAACTGCAACGCAAATATACAGGCGGAACTATGTTGCACCTGTATATGGGCGAACCTGTTTCTTCGGGTGATGCGGCACAGAAAATCGTAAGAACAATATTCGAAAACTACAAGGTGCCATATATGACACTGACACCAACATTCTCAATCTGTCCAAAGCATGGTTATCTGCCTGGGCGACACGAATTTTGTCCAAAATGCGATGCAGAAAATGCCGCAAATCAAGAAAATAAATCAAACCAATAAATCAACAAATCTAACAAACAGTAGGAGAATATTATGACAGAAAATACAAACAGAACACCTTGCGAAGTCTTTTCACGTAGCATGGGCTTCATTAGACCTGTTAAAAACTTTAACATTGGCAAATATTCTGAGTTTTGTGAAAGAAAAACTTTTACAGAAGCAAACAGCCTGACCACAGGGCAACGTCATTGTGATTTGTTGAAAAAAGCAGCCTAGGCTATGCAAGATATTCAAATCGGAGGATTAGTGCCATTCACCACAATCGACTATCCTAATAAACTGTCAGCAGTTTTGTTCTTGGTGGGGTGTCCGTTGCGGTGTGAGTATTGCTCTAATCCTCATTTATTATCTGTGGGAAATGGCGAATATGACCCAGAACGCGTCTTGGAATGGATAAAATCGCGCACTGGTAAGTTAGAGGCAATCGTGTTTTCCGGTGGCGAAGCGTTAATGCAAGGCCCCGCTTTGTTCCAATATATCAGACGGGTGCGCGAACTGGGGTTCAAAATCGGATTGCACACCAATGGATTCTATCCAAATCTGTTGGCCGATGCAGTTGACTTGGTTGACTGGATTGGGTTGGACTTTAAGGCAACGCGCGAAAAATATCCTGATTTGACTGGGCAAAATATTGCGTATGACAATATGATAAAAAGTCTGGAAATTTGGCAAAAATCAGGCAAGGATTTTGAAGTTCGTATAACCTGCGACCCACGATTTATCAGCAAAGATGACTTGGTACAAATTACAGATATTTTAAGCGCAAAGGGTGTCAAAAATATCGCAATACAAAAATATGTACCGCACTTTGAATCTGATACAAATAAAACAACCGAAGCCCAGCGAAATCAGTTTTTTAACGATGAAAATTTGCGCGCGCAAATAAATTCTGGTTTCGATTCCGTTGTTTGGCGCGAATAAAAATAAAAAAATCCATCGACCCTGTCTTGTTATTGACAGGGATTTTTTGCGGAATACATACCTGACGATTTTTATGGCAAAGTCTTGTAAAATTATATCATAAAACAAGGAGAAAAATATGCTGTTAAAATCAAAAATTTGCTTTACCACACTGGTAATATATGAAATTATCGCGGTGTCCGCCCTGCACTTTCAGCGCATTTGCGATGCGATGTTCCCAACTGCGTTTTGCGACAGTTGGTATCGATATTTCCTGTTCTGTGTGGTTGTACCATTAATCGTGATGCTGGTGCTGATGTGGATTCGTGAAATAGTTCGCGCACATCGTCGTCGTACTTTTATTAAGCGCGCTAAAAATACAGTAAGTAATATTATGGCAAATCTGCGTGGCAAAATTTCAGAGCATCTGGATATGCAAGATATTGAAAAACTGATTGCAGCCGCAATCTTAATTGGCATCAAACGGTACGCAGATAAACATCCTGATTTGGGCAAAAAAATTAAAAGTTTGGTGAATCTGTCCGATGACGAATATGAATTTACAGTTATGTCAACAGACACCAAACCAACAACCGCAAAGAAACGCACAAAAACACCAATTAAGAAAAATGATATGAAAAAGAAAAAATAAAAAACACCCCAAAGATTAAATCTTTGGGGTGTTTTTAATCATCTAAATTATCCAGTTCTGGTTTGCGCTATCTGGTGTTTTAATTCGCGCAAAAAGTCTTTGTTCTTGTTCTTGTTCATTTTTCCCACCTTGGTAAAACAAAAACCGCCCAGAAAAATCAAAAGCGGTTGGAGTTCAAAGACTATCAAGACGAATAGTGGGCTTATTCAATATATTCACCACACTCCAACCGATGTGTTGGATTTTTTTACGCCTCTGCAGGCGCGCTTTGTGGAATCTTTGAATTCCAAATACAGCATCGCTGTATCAGTACAATCTTGGCATAATTTTTACCACTGTCAAACCATATAAAAATTCCCCCAATCGGGGGAATTTTTATTTTGCTTCGGCGTCTTCTGGGATAACCGAAACTGTTCTGCGGTCGCCATTGCCTTTTTTGAATTTGACAATACCAGCGATTTTCGCAAACAGTGTGTGGTCTTTGCCCATACCAACATTCAATCCAGGGTGTACAGATGTACCACGTTGACGAATGATGATGTTTCCTGGGATAACACGACTGCCACCAGATTTTTTAACACCTAATCTGCGTCCTGCCGAGTCACGTCCGTTCGTTGATGCCGAACCCGCTTTCTTATGTGCCATAGTATCGCTCCTTAGGCTTTAATATCTGTTATTTTCAGAACAGTGATGTACTGACGATGGCCCTTGGTGCGGCGATAATTCTGGCGACGTTTCTTTTTGAAAACCAGAATTTTGTCAGCGCGTTTCTGTTCGACAACCTCTGCAACAATCTTGGCACCGTCCAAGAATGGGGTACCAACCTTGTCACCGACCATTAAAACTTGGTCGAATTCAACTGTACCTGTGGCATTCAGTTTTTCAACCTTGATAATATCGCCCTGTGCAACGCGATATTGTTTGCCACCGGTTTGAAAGATTGCAAATTCGCTCATATTCTTTCTCTTGTGTTTTTTGTTTGTTATTAATATTTTACGTCGTTTTGACGAAAAGTTTATGCAGATTTTATGTTTTTTTTATAAAAAGTCAAGCCTTTTGTCGAATTTTTTATGCAAAACTGTATATTTTTGCACAAAAAAAATCCCCAATCGGGGATTTTCTTATCTCAAACTGAAATTAATGAGGCATTTTCGCTTCTGTAAAAATGACGTGCTTGCGCAATTTCTTGTCGTATTTACGGAATTTCATTTTGCCTGCTGTATTTTCAGACTTTGTATTTTTTGTTGTGATATAGAATACCCCAGTTTCAGGATTTCTTAATTGTACAACTTCTTTGCTACCTTTTTTAGATGCCATTTTTTATCGCCTTTATATTATTATGCGACGATTTTATGTTAAATTTTACTGGAAATCAAGTTTTTTTTATAATAAAATACAAAAAGTTGCTTTTTAAAGCGGGTATGGCGAAATTGGTAGACGCGCTGGATTTAGGTTCCAGTGGGGCAACCCATAAGAGTTCGAGTCTCTTTACCCGCACCAGAAATCAATTTTTTCCGCGTATAACAATTTAGCCATAAGTAAAATGTAGAAATTGGTAAACGCGCTGGATTTAGGTTCCCTGCGCAACCCATAAGAGGGTGCCGCTCTTTACCCGCACCAGACCTTACCCCCCGCGGATAACGGGCTAAAAATTCCTTTGAATACTATCATATGTTAAATAGTGTAGTTTTGTGATATATTCTAATTATGGTCCCAGATGTTAAATATTTTATTTCTCAGACAGGCGATGGCTTTCAAGCGGTCTATCAAGGGCAAACTATTGGCGAAATAACCTTTGCCCGCGTCGGTTCTGACAAGATTATAATTGACTATACTGGGGTCGCACCTGAATTCCAGCATCAAAATATCGGGCTGACCTTGGTTCGAAATGTTGCAAATATGGCACGCGTTCAAAAAAAGCATATCTTGGCACTGTGTCCATTTGCGCGCGCGATGTTTAATCGGTATTCTGAATTTGACGATGTTCGTTTAATGCGTGTACATTAAAAATTCGTTGCTTAAAAATTTCTTTTTTTATAATATCCAACTTATGTTTATCCAAAGGGGGAAAATGTGCAGAAATTATCGCGTTACGCATTAGTGTTTTTGATATTTTTAAACGGATATGTCAGTCTGTCGCTTGAATTGTCTGTCTTGCGTCAGTTGTCGTTCTATGTTGGCAGCAGTGCCGTCATCACCAGCATTATAATGGCGATATTTCTGGGCTTTATGTCATTGGGGTATTTTGTAGGCGAATCCCAGCGGGTGAACGAATCGAAAATCCGCAAGATACTAAGTGTAAGTTTTGTCTTTATTGCATTTTTGTCTGTGTTCGCGGCCAGCTTTCCGCTGATTACCCAATATTTCTTTTGGCTGTATGATGGTGGGGTTACATCGGGCGCATTACAAACCTTTATTTATTCGTCTATTTTCTTGTCCGCAGGACCGTTTTTATTCGGATTTAATACAACATTATTATCGCGCCAATTACATTCGTATGGAAAAAACTGCACAGGCAATATAATGGCATGGGATACAATTGGGTCTGTGTTCGGCTCTATTATTACAACACTGTTGCTGATGCCGTTTGTTGGTGTTAATTACACAGTAATTTTAATAACCGTACTGTCTGTGGTCGGGGCACTGGTATTACGCCGTAGTTTTTTAATATGTTTAGCATGCGCGATTGTGCTGGCACTATCTGTATTTATAAACAGCGATACTTATCAGCGCCGAACATTTGGGATTCTGGTGAACAATGCGAATTCTACGATATCTGTGGTCAATGAAGAAGATACAAAAATTTTATATATGAACGGGTTGCCAATGTCTGTGTATCAGCGCAGTACGGATACAGCAGCCGAGTATATAAATTACCTGAATCAGAATTTTATTTATAAAATGCCAACCAATAAAACATACAAGATTCTTGTTCTGGGGGCGGGTGGTTTTACACTGGGACTGCACGACACACGCAATGAATATACATTTATCGATATCGAACATACCTTGAAAGATATATCAGAAAAGTACTTTTTGGATCAAAAACTGACACCAAATAAAAAGTTTATTGTTGCAGATGCCAGCCAATACTTAAAAAATACAGATACACAGTATGATTTTATTTTGCTGGATGTGTATTCTAATTCATTCCAAGTGCCCGAAGGTTTTATAACCGCTGAATTTATGGCGCGCCTGCGTTCACGTGTTGCGCCTGATGGGATTATCGCGATGAATATGATAGTATCGCCAGAATTTGATGACAGATATTCACGCGTCTTTGACAATACTTTTAGAACGGTTTTTCCGCACAATTCATCGCGCCAAATAATCGATGAATTTAATCCGTGGGTAACAAATGACGGTGCATCAAATGTAATATACCTGTATTTCAATATTGAAAATGACGGTCGCATATATACAATAAATAAAACACCAGTTATTTATGACAGACTGATGTAAAATATATTTGAAAAAAATTATTGATATGCTATACTAATACTGTCATCAAAAGCACATTGATGATGGGGTGTCAGAACCCTTGCAATAGGCGTCCGATGTAATTTGGCGCGCCGTTTGGCGTGTTTTTTATACAATGGACGGAATTTATCAAACTCCTGACCGTATCGGGTCAGGAGGGCTTGCGAATATATTGAATAAGCAGCACAATACCTATTGATTGTTCTGAACCTCCTGACCACTTTGATTACATCGTGGTTTTTTAATTGCAAAACTCAGGAGGAATGCAATGCACAAAAAACTTTTAATAACTTTCTTAATCTGCGCGCCAATGTCGGCGGTCGCAAATATTCCATCAACCGAATATGTTCAGCAACAAATCGCAACACAAATCGCAACCGCGGTATCATCTAAGGTTGACACATCGGCATCCGCGAATCAGACAATGGCGGGGACATATACTGTTTCCGGCACAATGAATTTTACAGGCTCAACAACTGTCGAAACCGCACCGCTACCAAGTGCAGAATAATTTTCCAAAGGGACAGATATGAAAAAGATAGTGTCATTAATTCTTGGTGTGTTGTGTATATTCGGTGCAAATGCTGCGCAAATTGCGAATATAGAATATGTTCACAAAATGATAGAGCATAAATGGGACATAACTGTACCGTACAATCCCGCGCTGACCAATGTAAAAACAATTGCCAATATGAAATATCTGCTGACGGCGGTGGATGTTGCAAATGAAATTTTGAACGGTGAAAAAACCACCGACTATGGCAATGGCGAATTTGCGACGCTTCAGGTTGCCGACACAGTCGCCGCGAATCAGGCGGTGGAAACATTGGTGAAGAAAGATAACACAGAAAAAGCATTCTTTATGACGGTTATCCCAGTGGAGTTTGGCATAAGTTCTTTTGTATTTTCAATCAGTGCGGCGGGTGAATTTATTGTTGACTGGGGCGATGGCACAGTTGAAACAATCACAAAATCAGACACAACATACACATATTATGATCATGATTATGCCACAGATGGCCCCTATACCATAAAACTAACAGGTCGGGCAACAGCATACGGTACAAATTCTGTTTTTAGAGTTGCAAACGACAATGCAAGTCTTGGTTTACAAGCTATTGATGGTACTTTGGGTGGGATATTCCCCACGTTGCCTGATGGTTCACAGCCTTTGTTTAAAAGTAGCTTTGCCGGTGCGTATAATATAACATCCATCCCGTCAAAGTTATTCACTGGAATCTCTGGCGCACCAGTAAGTCATATGTTCGACAGCACCTTTGAGGATTGCAGTGGTTTGACTGGCGCAATTCCCGATGGTTTATTCGCGGGTATATCTGGCGCACCAGTAAGTTCTATGTTCTACCGCACCTTTTATGGTTGCAGTGGTTTAACTGGCGCAATTCCCGATGGATTATTTGGTAATCTAACTGGCGCACCAGCAAGTTCTATGTTCCAAAGCACCTTTGAAGGTTGCAGTGGTTTGACTGGTGCAATCCCAGATGGTTTATTTGCGGGTATATCTGGCGCACCAGCAAGTTCTATGTTCACCAGCACCTTTTCTCGTTG
>JAFXFG010000015.1 GCA_017520675.1 Alphaproteobacteria bacterium | reverse complement strand
TAATATGTTCCATGATACATTCTATAACTGCACATCATTAACCGGCCCATCTGCGCGTATAAATGGGCAATGCCTGTATGAAATCTGGCCAGATGCCACATCAGATCAGGTTAATGATATGTACTGTAACGCAACAAAATTGTCTGATTATGCCACGATGCCAACCGTATGGAAATAATCCCGACTGCATTAACAGTTTCTGTGTCTGTGCACAGAAAAAACACCGGCTTTCGTCCTCCCCGCCGGTGTTTTTTATTAACAAAGAAAAACAAAACCACACACCCATCACCCACACCCTCGCCCTCGTCATTCCCGCGCAGGCGGGAATCCATTGCCCCGCAGGGACATATTTTTGTGAATTTTTACCCCCATCACCCACACCCCGAAATTTTAACAAAACTTACCTGCAACACGAACTTTTAACAACCCCCACCTACAACACGAAGTTTTAACGAAGTGTTGTCATCCTGTGGCTTTTTCGGGTCCCGCAAAAGCCATGGAATGACAAATTAAAAAAAAATTGTTAAAGCCCTACACAAGCCTTATTTCAAAATCTTACCCATAAATTCATTATGGTTTTCCAGTTCTTCTGGTGTTGCTTCGAACTTTCTGTATGGAAAATCAACACCAATCTTTGGATGGTTTTGCATCGCCTGATGCTGCTTTGCAATAATCTCGCTAACATCTGGCGCAGGTGCAGTATTTTCCAACTCTAAATATACCTTGGCCAAAATTTCCGAGTCAATTAATGCCCCATGTGCATCTGCACGTGCGGTCAATGAAATCCCATACCATTTTGCCAACGCATCCAGTGTATAACTTTTAGGTCCAAACACACGATTACGCGCCAAAACCAATGAATCCAACTGCTGCTCACGTGGAATCTGTGGCAAATTCAAGTTCTTTAATTCGTGATTTACAAACGGAAAGTCAAAGTCAAACCCATTATGCGCCACAATTGGACTATCCCCAATAAATTCCAAGAATTTTGGCGCAATTTCTGACATTTTCGGTTTATCTTCCAAGAACGCATTTGAAATTTTATGCACCATATATGTATCAGGCGGGATAATTTTTCCCTCTGGATTAATATATTCGTGAAAAGAATTATCGGTTATCTTGCCGTCCAGTATTTCGACCGCCCCGATTTCAATAACCCTATCCCCACGCAGATAATCAAACCCAGTTGTTTCAATGTCAAAGCAAATAATACGTTTCATTTAATTTCGTTCCCTTGATAAAAATTGTTTCTGGTATTATAATCAATGCGTGAATTTAATGCTAGAAAATCTTAATCCTGAACAAAAAAAAGCGGTTTGCACCACAGACGGCCCATTATTGGTATTGTCTGGTGCTGGCACTGGCAAGACGCGTGTACTAACAACACGAATCGCCTATATTTTGAATCAGTCCCTGTGTCAACCATGGCAAATTATGGCATTAACATTTACCAACAAGGCCGCCAACGAAATGAAATCCCGTCTGTCCGACTTATCTGACGGGACATGGTATTCTGGCGACATATGGTGTGGCACATTTCATTCGATTTGCCTACGAATTTTACGCTCAAATGCCGAACGCGCTGGTCTGCGTCGTGATTTCCTGATATTTGGCGAAGACGACCAAAAATCTGTAATAAAATCACTGCTTGCCACATCAACCAAGACCCCATCTGATTATGTCGAAGAATTTTCATCTATCAAGGACAAAGGTCTGATTGCACTGCAACACAAAGACAAATTATTTTCCGCCTATAATGCAGAATTGGCGCGCTTAAACGCGGTTGACTTTGGCGATATTATATTAAAAGTCCTAGAATTACTGGATAAAAATCCTGATATTTTATCACGCTATCAAAATCAATTTAAATATATTCTGGTTGACGAATTCCAAGACACAAATAATGCACAAATGGAATTATTAACCCTGTTGACACGCGGCAATCCACACCCGAACATATGCTGTGTTGGTGATGACGACCAATCGATATATTCTTGGCGTGGGGCTGAAATAAAACATATATTAAATTTTGAGAAAACATTTTCCGGCACACAAATAATTCGCCTTGAAACCAATTATCGCAGTACTGCGAACATTCTGGGGGCGGCCAATTCCTTAATCCGTCATAATCGTGGCCGACTGGGCAAAGACCTGCGCGCAACAGATGTCGTTGGTGCGGGCGAACCTGTATATGTCTTGACATTACCATCAGATTGGGACGAAGCGCACATAATCTCAGACGCAATATTGCGTGATGGTACAAACGATTTTTCAAAATACGCACTTCTTATTCGCGCAGGCAGTCTGTCCCGCATATTCGAAGAAGACTTTACAACACGCGGTATTCCATACAGATTAATTGGCGCGACTAAGTTCTATGATCGTATGGAAATTCGCGATGTTATTGCATACCTGCGTTTATTAGTTCACCCATTTGACGATATGTCTTTTCTGCGCGTTATTGCAAAACCCCGTCGTGGTTTTGGGGACAAAGCGATTGAAAAACTGCGCGCATCTGGCACAAATTTAATGTCAGGATTACGCAATGCACCCTTGGCACCAAAATTACGTGCAGCGGCTGACGAATTTTTATCAGCCTTTGATTTTGATTGGGCATCAATGCCACCACGCGATGCCGCGCAAACATTACTGGACCGGGTTGGATATACAAAAATGTGGTCTGAATCCAAAGACCCCGATGCCCCCGACAGATTACAACACATTCGCGAATTGATAACCAGTGTGATTTCAAAATACGACACACTGCCAGATTTTCTTGAACAAGCGGCCCTAATGACAACCGACGACAATGATTCGTCTGACGGCATACAGAACACCAACACAGTCAGCATTATGACAATCCATGCCGCCAAGGGACTGGAATTTGACACTGTATTCCTGCCCGCCTGGGAAGAAGGCATTTTCCCAAACGACAAAGCAATAAACGAAGGCGCAATCGAAGAAGAACGCAGACTTGCCTATGTTGCGATAACCCGCGCACAAAAAAGATGTATTATATCCAACGCGATGTCCAGACTGGTATTTGGCACGCGCCAATATAATTCGCCCAGTCGCTTTATCACCGAAATTGATAACAAATTTCTTGATTTCCAAGGTGGCACACCACGCACGAATCAATCTTATTCACACTATCAATCCTGCACCCCACACCCCCAAAAAACCAAGGTACAGAAATCAGAAACAATGGTTGGGAAACTAGTATCACACGATGAACTGGGCGCAGGTGTTGTCATCGAAGATAATGGCGCAATATTAACGATTGCATTTAAAACGCGCGGCATAAAAAAAGTCGCGCGGGAATTTGTACAATTTCTATAAAAACCTATAAACTAAATTTATAAACTGCACCGAAATAGAATTCTGTTCCATCAACATCTATGGTTGCGACTTCTGCATTATTTTGCTTGAACTCAACTTCGCCATAGTATTGATATTTTACCCCTAAATTCAAATCGACCCTATCATTCAGTGCGAAATTAACCCCCAACATTATTTGATAAGACAAATCAAATACAGAATCAGATAGATTTGCATACGGCGCATTTACACTGCCCCAGATTGCAGCAAATCCGATTCCTAATCCTGCATAAGGTTCAATTGCACCATCGAACTGCCGAAACAGATACACATTAAACATATTAGCCCACACATCAACACTTAGTGTTGTATTATGGTTTGCCTCCTTCATACCGTTATAGGCAGTTTCGAATTCCACCTTTACATTATCAGACAATCTATTTCCAGCGACCGCCCCAATACCAAAATTATCCTCGCGCAGTTTAAAGCCACCTATACCTTCTGCATCATATTTCAAAGATAAACTTTCATTTTTATGAATTCTAAAACCTGCATAAGTATCCCTTTGACTATCAAAATCAGCCCCATAATAATCATTTGCGAATACAGGTGCTACAAATAATAAAGAAAAAACAATTGCGAATAAATTTCTCATACATTCCATCCTTTGATTTTTGTCCTACAATTATAAATATAAACTTTTGCAAAACGCAAGACATTTATGCTATGATTACCCCACAGGAGAAAAAATTGGCCAAAATCCGCGCAACTAAAAAGCCCACAGAAAAACCATCATTTACCCGTCGAATGATGATATGGTGCATAAATTTATTTTTACTAGGTTCTATTTGCATTTGTGGTTATGTAACTTACATATACTTGCGCATGCCATCACTGGATTCAATTTTACACGAAACGCGTCCTGCAACGATAATATTTCTTGACTCTTCCGGGGACGAGATTCGCAGTACCAACCGCATTATGGGCACACCTGTATCTGTTGACACCCTGCCCCCACATGTATGGCAGGCAATTATATCAATCGAAGACAAACGTTTTTTCCAGCATGGTCCAATTGACATTCGCGGTATCACACGTGCGCTTTTATCGAATCTTATCAAGGGTCGCATTGCGGCCGGCGGTTCTTCTATTACCCAGCAAACCGCCAAGAACATATTCCTATCACGCGAAAAGAAAATTTCACGCAAAGTGCAAGAGCTGATTTTATCATACTGGCTGGAAAACCGCTTTACCAAGAATCAAATACTTGATTTATATATGAATCGTGTATCCTTGGTTGGTGGTCTGCGTGGCATTGATGCGGCGGCCCGCGCGATGTTTCAAGTTCCTGCGACAAAATTAACAGTTGCGCAATCCGCACAAATTGCCGCCATGTTAAAGGCCCCAACAACATACAGCCCACTTCGCAATCCAGATCGCAACATTGCACGCGCGCGCATAATTCTGCAAGAAATGGTTCGTCAAAAATACATTGACATAAACACAGCACGACTTGCTGCCCAATCTTTAAAGCCTGCCACAGCAACTGCTGACACAAATATGTATCGTTACTGGACAGATTTTGTAATGGACGAACTAAAATCACGCATTGGCACATTTGAATCTGATATGCTGGTATACACCACGCTGGACACAGATTTACAAGACCGTATTGCCGCAACAATTCCACAATATGTCGGTCAATCACAGGGCGCAGTTATCGCGATGACCCCTGATGGCGCATTACGTGCAATGTCGGGCGGTACAGACTACCAACTAAGTCAATTTAATCGCACCACCGCCCCCAGACAACCTGGCAGTGCATTCAAGCCTGTGATATATCTGGTTGCGCTGGAAAACGGTCTGACCCCCGACAGTTATGTCAATGATTCGCCCTTTGCGATTGGCGACTACAACCCCAAGAATTATAACGAACGTTATTATGGCGACATAACATTAGCGACCGCATTTGCCAAAAGCGTAAATTCTGTACCGATTAAATTGACACAAACCTATGGCATTGATTCCGTATTAAATATGGCGGGCCGTCTGGGGGTTGGCACAAAATTACGTCGCGAATATTCAACTGTGCTTGGCGCATCGGAAATGAGTTTATTAGACTTAACCAACATATACGCAGTTATTTGGAACGATGGCGCATCCGTACACCCATATTCTATAACAAAAATAACAGACTTATCTGGCAACATACTATACGAACATACCCCATCAGACCCAATAACAATCCTGCAACCTGAAACAGTTGGTTTTATGCAAACACTGCTGGCAGATGTGGTCAAAGTTGGCGGGACTGGTGGTCGCGCACGCACATCTGGTGTTCTGGGGGGCAAAACTGGCACCAGCAATGAAAATCGTGATGCATGGTTTATCGGTGCGACTAATAATTTAGTAATCGGTGTTTGGGTTGGCAACGATGACTTTACCCCAATGGATTCCAAGATAACAGGTGGCACAATTCCTGCAGAAATATTCAAATCAATTATCACGAAATAAAACACCACTCCTTTATCAATGAACAGCCCTCCCCCCCCACACACACTCGTTATTCCCGCGCATCGGGCCCCACTCACACATTCGTCATACTCGCACATCGCGCCCCGTGCCCTCGTTCATCGTCATTCCCGCGCAGGCGGGAATCCATTGCCCCGCAGGGACATATTTTTGTAGATTTTTGTGGGTGATTCCAGGCGGGAATCCATTGCCCCGCAGGGACATATTTTTGTGGATTTTTGTGGGTGATTCCAGGCGGGTATCCATTGCCCCGCAGGGACAACTAACACATTATCACACACACTCTCTCTCTTCGTTATTCCCGCACATCGCCCCCGCGCCCTCGTTCATCGTCATTCCCGAGCATCGGGCCCCGTCCTCGTTCTTCGTCATTCCCGCGCAGGCGGGTATCCATTGCCCCGCAGGGACAACAAAAACACCGGCGGGGAAGACAC
>JAFXFG010000014.1 GCA_017520675.1 Alphaproteobacteria bacterium | reverse complement strand
TTGGTTGGTTATTTGTATCACTGCTGAGTGTTCCAAATATTGCACCCAGTGAACCAACAATTGATGCGATTTTTTTTACATTGGTTTCTTTCGCACTTGTGTTAGAACCAACATAAAAACTTATCGTAGCTGTCCTTGTACTGGTATTATATGCTGTTGCCTGACCCGCTAGTTTTATTGTGTATGATTTGCTGGTGCTGTATGTATGCGAATATGTTGTGTTTGTTGTGTCTGGTTTTGTTATGGTTTGTCTTTTTCCATCGCCCCAGTCAACATAGAATTTACCGGCCGCATTGATTGAAAAACTAAAACTGTTTGTTGAGGTGGTTGTTAGGAAAAACTTATATTCGATTGGTTCTTGAATCAATGTATCCACCGCTTGAATTGTGGCGATGGTGTCGGCGACCTGAAGTGTCGCAAATTCGCCATTACCATAATCAGTTGTCTTTTCACCGTTTAAAATTTCATTTGCAACATCCACCGCCGTCAGCAGGTATTTCATATTTGCAACCTGCATTGGACTGTCTGCCTTAATCGGCACTGAAACATCCCATTTCTGTGCAATCAATTTATGCACATAGTCCACATTTACAATTTGTGCTGCGTGCGCACGAACCGCCACCAAACATCCCAAAACACTGAATAATATTTTTCGCATATTCAACCCCCTAAAAATTATTCCGCCGTTGGCAGGGTTGGTGTTGGCGCATAGACTGTGCCGGTTATTGTATAAGTTCCCGCCATTGTTTGATTCGCGGATGCCGATGTGTCAACCTTGCTTGATACCGCGGTTGCGATTTGTGATGCGATTTGTTGCTGGACATATTCGGTTGATGGAATATTTGCGACCGCCGACATTGGCGCGCAGATTAAGAAAATTGTTAAAAGTTTTTTGTACATTGCATTCCTCCTGAGTTTTGCAATTAAAAAAACCACGATGTAATCAAAGTGGTCAGGAGGTTCAGAACAATCGAAAAGTATTGTGCTGCTTATTCAGTATATTCGCAAGCCCTCCTGACCCAAGAACGGTCAGGAGACGGTGTTTTTTTTCATCCTTCATACAAAAAACACGCCAAACGGCGCGCCAATATTCTGTAATCGGACGCTTTTCGAACGGGTTCTGACACCCCATCATTGACAAGATTCATCAACGACAACAGAACTATAACACAACAACGATACTTTTTCAATCAATTAATTATTCAAAAGAAAAAACCGGCAAATCGCCGGTATTATTATCATTTATTCCATATTGGCCAATCGTTCTAACTGATCCGCCGCAATCAACGCATCAATCATTTCATCCAATCCGACCCCACCCGCCAAGATATCATCTAACTTATACAAAGTTAATTTAATACGATGATCTGTTACGCGTTGTTCAGGGAAATTATAGGTACGAATTTTTTCACTTCTATCGCCCGACCCAACCATAGATTTACGCGATGCATTACTGGCACTTTCTTGTTCTGTGCGCTGTTTTTCATACAGCTTAGAACGCAATACCGCCATCGCAGCAGCCTTGTTTTGAAATTGACTGCGTTCATTTTGACATGTAACCACAATACCGGTTGGAAAGTGCGTAATACGAATTGCACTATCTGTTTTATTAACATGTTGTCCCCCTGCCCCAGACGCACGAAAGACATCAATTCGAATATCTTTATCTTCGATAACAACATCGATTTCTTTTGCCTCTGGCATAACGGCAACAGATGCCGCACTGGTATGAATACGACCGCCAGCCTCGGTTTCAGGCACGCGTTGCACACGATGAATCCCAGATTCAAACTTCATACGACCATACGCACCTGCTCCATCAATTTTGAATACAATTTCCTTGTACCCACGCAAGGATGTTGCATTTTCTTCAATCACTTCCACTTTCCATCCCTGGCGCAAAGCATATGACTTATACTGATTATACAAATCCCCCGCGAACAAGGCAGATTCTTCACCCCCAACACCCGCACGAATTTCCATAATTACACTGTTATCATCCGCGTCATCACGTGGCAACAATGCAATCTGCAAACGTTTTTCAATTTCTGGCAACGCGTGATTCAATTCATTTAATTGTTCCATTGCAATATCGCGCAATTCTGGGTCATTCTGCATTTCACGCGCATCAGCAATACCAGATACGGTCTGAAAATATTCATTAATCAACGGCAATATTTCCGACAATCTGGAATATTCTTTGGACAATTTAGTCAATTCATCGCCCGCGACATTACCAGAATTCATCTGCGCTTCTATATCTGCGGCGCGCACCTGAATATCTTTTAACTTTTGTTCTATAATCATATTATATTCCTTTTATGATTTTTATTGCATCTGCCACAGCCACATTTTGCTGTTCCCCAGACTGCATATTTTTCAGCGCAACCAGATTATTTTTCGCCTCTTCTTCGCCAATTATCGCGCTATACTTAGCCTTAATTTTATCAGCATATTCAATTTGGTTTTTGAATTTTTTATCAGCATCCAAATACGCAACCGTTGCGACCTCTGCATCACGCAATGCATTTAACACAGATACAGCATAACCCATATTCTCTGTTCCCATACATAGCACCGCAACATCAACAGGCGATTCGAACGGTGTCAAATCAATTGCCCCTGATTCCATCAGCGCAACAAAGATACGCGAAAATCCAATTGCCGCACCAACACCAATAATCTTGGTCTTGCTAAATTTACCGGCCAAATCTGCATATCTTCCACCACCTGCGGCGGTCCCCAGTTCTGGATGATTTAGCAACTTAAATTCAAATACCAAGCCTGTATAATATGCCAATCCGCGCGCAATAGATAAATCAATCTGTGCATTTTTTACACCAAATAATTCCAGCGTTTGCATAAAATCATTCAGTTCCGTAATTGCAGAATCTAATTTATCGGACTTACCAACAAAGCCCGCATAGCCATCCGCAAACACAGACTTAATTTGATTTTCCTTATTTGCATCAGCCAAGAAATCAGTTAATCCCTGGGCAAATTCATCATCCCCCATCGCATCTTTCTTGTCAATTAATACAAAGATATTTTTCTTTTGTTCATCTGTCATTTCCAGATAATCAAACAACGCATCCCAGAACGGACGCGATCCAATACGAACCGCATTTTCACCGATAAATTCCGAAACAGAATTTAATGTACGCTGAATCACAGATATAATTTCCGCATCATAATTTACCGACAAAGAATTCACACCCATTATATCCATATCCATCTGATAGAATTCACGATATCTGCCGCGTTGCGCGCGTTCACCACGATAGCGTTTTGAAAACTGACTTGCGCGGAAAGGGAATACTAAATCATTCAGATGCCCTGCAACATAGCGCGACAATCCGACTGTCCCGTCATAGCGCAGCCCCATTTTAGTATCACCTTTTTGGAATAAAAACATCTGCGTTTCAATTTCATCCCAATTATCTTTATCTGTCAGCACCTCTGCTCTTTCAATCGCAGGCAAATCCAACAAATTAAAACCCGACTTTTTCAGCACATTCAGCATACGCGCCGCACAAAAGTCAAAGCACCGTTGTTGCGCTGGCAACAATTCAATAAATCCCGACAATGGTTTAGTTGGTTTCAAATCCATTTTTTTATCCTATTGTTTTAATTTTTATACAGAAACCTTTTTTGACATACAAAGTCAATTATATCACAAAAAATAAGATATGCTAATAATTGCCCAAATGGGCATGATGCAATACAGCAAAGATAAAACTTAATTTTTTCACACTTTAATTTTAGCGCAGTTTTTCTACAATTCAAGCAAAAACAACAAAAAAAAAGGCGGGGCACGCCATCACGATTTGCAAAATGACGAAAGAAAAGAAATTCTTACTTTTAACATCTGCGAACCTGACTTATGTGCCCCATCTGGTACATTTACATAATAACCGAATCGCGCACAGAAATCCACAGGTACGTATTCCTTGGCTATAAACACTGGTGCAGGCTTGCGCCATTTTGCGCCAACCATCGCTTTTGCCGTTCAATACCACCACCGTATAATTCACGCACAGTCGCCCAAAATTCAGGCGAATGATTCATATGTTTCGTATGTGCCAATTCATGCATAACAACATATCGCATAACATCATATGGCGCAAATGCCAACCGCCACGAAAAAGACATTGTCCCAGATGTTGAACAACTGCCCCAACGCGAAACAGTATCACGCAACGCGATTCTGCGTGGCAAAAATTCACGTGGCACAGTTTGCATTACATCCTTAACCTCGCGCAAAAATTGTATTTTAACAAAGTCGCGCACGCGTCGCTGAAACATATCAGCCCCGCCACCGACAAACAAAACCGCCCCATCATCACTTAACTTATTCGAACGCAAATCTGGACAATGCTTCAAGATAATTTTTCGCCCCAAGAAATTAATTTCATCACCATCTTGCAGCACAGTTTTACAAGGCGCCTTTTGAAATAGCGCCTGCACCCACGCCTGTTTAGATTCCAAAAATTTTATTGCAGCCTTATCTGAAACCAACCAAGGCTTTGATATACAAACAACGCGTTGTGGGAAACATTTTGGTCGCAGTGTTATATTACGCACACCGCGTCTTGTTGTGATTTCAACAGGCACTTCTTCACCGGACGACAAAACGAACACATAATCAGCCATCTAAAAACTATTTAATTTTATTTTTTATATCTGCTGCGATTATATCTGCATCGAATCCAAATTTTTGATAAACCTCTGCGCCATCTCCTGACATTCCGAATTCATCGATTCCGAATACAACATCTGCGAATTCGAACCAAGGCGCACTTGCGGCCGCCTCAATCGCGACAACTAACCCAGCCAGCATTTGTTTTTTATATTCTACATCTTGTTTTCTAAAATCAGCCACAGACAGAACAGAAACCACCTGAACCGCATTACCTAATTTTTTTGCGACTTCTATTGCCAGTGGCACTTCACTGCCGGTTGCCAATATTGTTGCCCTAACTCTTTTTGATTCTGATGGATAAATAACATACGCCCCCCGCGACAATTCACTTCCCAATGGTGTCGACACCAGTTTAATTTGCTGGCGCGACAGAACGATACAAGACGGCCTGCTTTTTTCCAGCAATGCGCGTCGCCAGGCATACATAACCTCTATACCATTACATGGTCGAAACACATTCAAATTTGGAATCAGTCGCAAAGACGGCAACTGTTCAATTGGCTGATGTGTTGGTCCATCTTCACCAACTGCGACACTATCGTGTGTCAAAACATAAATAACAGGCAACCCCGACAAAGCCGACAATCTGATACTTGGCCGCATATAATCACTAAACACCAAGAAAGTCGAACCATACACATGCAGTCCAGATGTTGCCACACCATTCATAATTGCAGCCATTGCATGCTCACGCACGCCATAATTGATATAATTTCCTGCAAATTTATTTGGTTTTATATCGCACGAACTTTCGACACGCGCATTTGTACTGCCCCCCAGGTCAGCACTGCCCCCGATAATTTTTGCACCTGCCTTTAACAATTCATTCAAATAAATCCCTGACAATTCGCGCGTCGACATTGCGCCCCCAACAGGTTGCATTGTTACATGTGGCAAAGAATACTTTTCTTTATTTTCAACAACCGGTATTTGTTTTTGCACAAAATCGCGCCACAGTTCATCACCGCGTTGTGATGCAAATTTTTGTATTAAATCCCCCAACTCAGAATCGCTAAGTGCCAATCCATGCGCCTTGCTGGTATTTTCCAGTCTTGACCCCTGCCCCAGCACAGTTTTACATTGAACAAACACTGGCAATTTTGATTTTTTCCCAGAATCCAAGGCACGCGCAATCTGGCTAAAATTATTACCATCAGCGGTCAAAACCTTCCAACCCGCACCAACCATACGCATTAACATATCAGAATCAGTTTGCGCTGTCCCATCAATACTCAACCCATTATCGTCCCACAGCAAGACCAAATTATTTAACTTATAGCGTCCTGCAAACGCAATTGCTTCTTGTGCGACCCCCTCCATCAAATCCCCATCAGAGCAGACACAATACACAATCGCATCTGTACTTTTTATTTTTTCTGCCAGTGCCATTCCAACTGCATTTGCGACCCCCTGTCCCAACGGCCCAGTTGTAACATCGACCCCATCGATTCCCCGCTCAGGATGTCCGGGCAACCCACCAACTTTTCTAAAACTTTTTAAATCTGCAACCTTATACCCTGCTAATTTCAGCACAGAATACAACAATGCACTGCCATGCCCCGCCGACATTACAAATTTATCGCGCCCACGACGCAGAAAATTTGCAAACACTGTCGTAATTATATCAGCAGCACCCAACACAATCCCCAGGTGTCCACTTCGTGCGACCCGCACAGCATACAATGCCAATGCCCGAACGGCATTTGACATATCTTTTAAATCTTTGGAATTATAAGTCATGTGTGATATTATACCATAAAAAAGGATGATATAAAATGCTAAAAATTTGGACAGACGGCAGTTGCCTTGGCAACCCAGGCGCAGGTGGCTGGGGCTTCGTTGCGACTGATGGCACACACACTGCCGAACGCAGTGGTGGCGAATCGAACACGACAAACAATCGCATGGAATTAACGGCGGTTATTCGTGCGCTAACCGCGGCCAAGAATCACCCTGAATTAGAAATCCACACAGACAGCCAATATGTCAAAAACGGAATGTTATCGTGGATAAAGAATTGGAAGCGCAACAATTGGCGCACTGCGGACAAAAAACCGGTCAAGAACCAAGACCTGTGGCAACAACTTGATGAACTGTCATCTACGAAAAAGATACATTGGTTTTGGGTACGCGGTCATAATGGCGACGAAATGAACGAACGCGTTGATTTACTTGCGCGCACTGCGGCGGAGCAGATTCAATGTGGCACTAAATAATTTTACCCTTGCCAAGAACACATAAAATTTGATAAAATCAGAAACAGAATCCAATGGGAATTGGTTTCGGGGCTGTAGCAGGCTCTCCAAAAAGCAGCATCGCAAAACGCGGTGTTGAATCCGCCACAATTTGGACGCGGAAGCGTCTTTTATTGTATCCCCGCCCGTCGCACAAGTCGGGGGGCCGTCAGTTTATACAACAGGGTTTCCCGAAGGCTGGCGGAATCAGACTTTTTGGTGATTTGCTAACTCCCCGACCGCTATTCCTATGGCGGTTAATTTTTTAAACCAACAACGGGAGTAAAAAAATGAGAAAATTTTTAACAACGGGTTTATTTGGTGCAATATTGGGACTTGCGGTTGGCGCGCCGGCGGATGCGGCACTGGTATCGCGCGGCTTCTTGGACGAAGCACTGGAAAACTATGCCACCACCACCGCACTTGATTTAAAGGCAAACCAAAGTGATTTTACTGATTTGTCAGATAAAATCGGCACATTGCCAACAGCAATGGAATTCTACGAGTATGATGCCAACGGAACTCTTGGTTATACCAAATATCCAACTGCAGACGTTTTTGGTATAAATGACAATATCGGTGGAATGCTAACAGCAATTTTACGAGGATTTAGTGACAGCAGTGGACATATAGTTTTACCTCTTCCTGAAATATCAACACGCACCGTAAGATTAAGCGACCAAATCGGCACATTGCCAAGTGGGAAATTTCCTGAATTTCCAGAATCTGAAAAATTTTTCTCTTGGCTTAAACAGCCGCTTACATACCCAACAAGTTTAGCAGAATTAATCACTGCAATATACGGCAATTCAGAAACTGGAGGATTATTAGAAGGTATTATTGCGGGCTTTGAATTTGATACAGATGGCGATGGTCAATTTGATTCACATGTAGGCACACTACCAAACTTCATTCTTGCAAGAGAAGCAAACGATCTTGCCGATGCCAACACTGCCAAAATTGGTGTTTTACCACCAGACACAACAGTTGCTGGTATGATGGGTAACCCTGTTTTGTTAAATAGGGAACAGACTATCATACCATTATATGACCTTATTCTTTGGGGCAGTAATGGGCAAATGGTAGCTAATCCAATAACCGGGATGACCCTGCCATTTCCATTATTGGGCTTGCATGATATTACTGCTAAAGTTAATAAAATCGGCGACCTGCCAACTGAATATGCGACTGTTGGGGCGGCGCTGACCGCGATTAAGGGCATTGCCGAAGATGCCAAGGCCGCGGCACTGGCTGCAATTCCAGACCCTAAGGCCGAGGGTTCAACCGGTAAATTCGTTCTGACGGTTGATATTGTTGGCGATAATGCAACATATCGCTGGGAAAAAATTGACCGCGAGGGCGAAACAACAACAACTGAATAAAGCCCTTTGGCGTATCATCACAGTTTCTGTGAACAACACAGAAAAAATGCCGGCACACTTCCCCGCCGGTGTTTTTTTACATTCCTTATAACAAAGAAAAACAAAACCAACCACACCCATCACCCACACCACCAAGAATAAAAAAAACAAGAAAAACGAATCGATTTTTCACCACTTTTTCAACAAAAACGCACCACCAACCCCACAAAACAACTCAACTTTTGGTTGAAATATATTTTTATTCTATTTTCGCTTGATTTTATACCCAGTTTCATAAATAATATACAACATATCAAACAATAAAACAATGCAGGGGGAAATCCTATGAAGCACAAAATTATTTGGAACGCCATTGAAAAACTGGCCAAAGACAACAATCTTTCTTGCTCTGGTCTGGCAAAATTAAGCGGTCTTGATGCAACAACCTTTAACAAAAGCAAGCAATTTTTCCCTGACGGTACACAGCGCTGGCCATCGTGCAGCACAATTTCAAAGATACTGTCCGCAACCAACACCAGTGTTGAAGTCTTTGCAGACATCTGCACAAACGAAAAGAACAAATTAATCAACGAAACACAACACCAACAAGAAACAAATTTTTAAAATTAAACTCACCGGAAATCCGGTATTTTTTTACATAAAATTAATCGGATTAACATCTATTTTGACACGAACATTCGCAGGCTGTTTCACCTTGGACAACCAGCGCATTATAACAGTCTGCAACGCCATATTCATGCCACCTGCAACCAAGAATCGCATACGATACCAATTACGAATTTGATAAATCTGGGCTGTAATCGGCCCCATTATTTTTGCACCATGTATAATTGGCGCAGCCGCCGCCAAATCCTGACAATATTTGTGCAAGACCGCCTCTTTTTCCCCTTCTATAATAACCGCAATCAACATACCGTACGGGGGCATTTGTGCGGCCTTGCGCCCTGCCATATCTGTTTGCATAAACCCATCTCTATCCCCCGAACAAATCGCGGTTAATACCGGATGCGCAGGCTGATAGGTCTGCAACAAAACCCGTCCTGCATATTCGCCACGCCCTGCCCGCCCTGCGACTTGAAACAGTTGTTGAAAAGTATGCTCGGCTGCACGAAAGTCTGTCCCAAACAATCCCATATCACTATCAACCACCCCAACCAAAGTTAAATTTGGGAAATGATGTCCTTTGGCCAAGATTTGTGTCCCGATTACAATATCTATTTTCCCCTGCTCTAATTGCGAAACCAGCCGTTCCAGCACCTGACGCGATGTGATAATATCACTTGAAACCAATGCTGTTCGCACATTTGGAAAACGCACAGACACTTCTTCTTGAATTTTTTCCAGCCCCACCCCACGCATTGAAACATCACACCCACAATCAGGACAGACCTTTGGCAATGGCGCAGTTCTGCCACACATATGACACAGCAACTTACCAATTCGCTTATGATATGTCATACCGACACTGCATTCGGAACAAGTGGCGGTCCATCCACATTTCTTACATTGTATAATTGGCGCAAAACCACGACGATTTATAAACAACATTGCCTGATGTCCCTGCGCCAAGGTTTCAGACAAAGCATCACATAATAGTGGCGACAAAGAACCAATCTGTTCGACATCTGCAACCGTATAAGGTGTTGGTCTGTTTTCACGCAAATCAATTGTTGTAATTTCTGGCAATTGCGCCCCACCATATCGCGATGTCAAACGCAGACATTTATATTTTCCAAGATTTACATTTTCTAGTGTTTCTGCAGACGGTGTTGCGCTGGCCAAGACGACTGGGAATCCCGAAATTTTTGCCCGCAGTATCGCCATATCCCGCGCATGATAATTTCCCATATCTTCTTGCTTATACGAAGTGTCGTGTTCTTCATCAATAACGACCAGACCTAAATCCTGCCAAGGCAAGAACAAAGCACTGCGCGTACCAACAACTATTTTAATTTTCCCATTCAACACACCGCGCCAAATTTCGCGCCTGCGTGCAGCCGTTAAATTACTGTGCCATACAACTGGGGGCGCACCAAATCTGGATTCAAAGCGCGACATAAATTGCGCAGTCAATGCAATTTCTGGCATCATCAACAAAACAGATTTACCCTGACTATATGCGCGCCATGCAGAATCAAAATAGACCTGTGTTTTGCCGCTGCCTGTAATTCCATCTAATAAAAACACAGAAAAACCACCATTTTTAATTGCATCACCAATTACATCAGCCGCAGTTTGCTGTTGTTCGTTTAATTTTATATTTCCTAAATCTTGATAATCAAACGCATAATCACCCAGATTTTTTTCGCGCTGTGCCACAGGAATCAATCCACCATTTTTTATCATATTTCTGACAACAGCCGAACTAACCCGCGCAATATTCTGAACATCTATCGCAGTCATTGGATCGTTATCATTTGACGCAAACGCATCCAAAACCGCCTGACGATTTTGTGTCATACGGGTTTTGGAATCAAAATCGAACGAATACAATTGCTCTATACGCGGTGGCGAAAAAGCATCTGGGATATTAACAATCAAGCGCAACACCATTCCCATTGGAATAAGTGTCCATTCTGACATACGCAACAACCACTGCATATCTGCAACAGGCATTTTCGCATTATAAACAAATGACACATCTTTGATTTTTTCCTGTGGCAAACCGCTGTCCCCAATACCCCAGACAATACCAACACAGACGCGATTCATCACGCGCACACCGACAAAAGTACCAATCGTGGCCGGCACAGTCAGCCGATAATCATAACCCGCTGACGGAATATTTGAAACCAGAACCTTTACAATTGTACCTGCGCTAAACATACAAACAAAATAACCCTTTTTTTGATTTTTTTCAACCGCAGAATAAATCGAATAAAACAACGCCTACACTATTGACAAATTTATTTTTTGCACTAAACTTAATACAACCAAAAAAAAGGAAAACAATAATGGCACACAAACATACTCCCGCTGTACACAGTACACTCAGCAACTATATTGAATTTATTAACAAAGAAGTCATCGAACACTATGGCAAGTCCTATATGACACCAGAAACCACACGCAACAAGTGGCGCAACGAAATCGAACCATCTGCCCAGACAGAAGAATTCCTGATTAGCAAATCAAAATTATTTTTAGACATGATGGATTCTCGCGATTCTAAATCCACAAATCCAGCGTTTTTAAAATCATTAATAAATGAAATCTCTGACTATCTATCAAAATACTTTATGCGTGGAAAAAAGATTACGCGCAACCAAACAACAAAGCAAATCAAAGAAATCCTGTGGGACAATAACAGACATATCCAGCATCTGCTTACCACCCAGCAACAACGTCATGACGCAGCAAATAAAAAAACTTATAAGAACAAGCAAAAGAAACAAGAACGCATCATGCACGCTAAGCGCGATTATGAAATCAAAAAGCAAGTACAAACACTATTCCAAGACATATATAATCACAGATAAAAAAGTCTAACAATAAATGCCCTTTGTGGGCATTTATTATTATGATTACAATTTATTCAAATCCGCATCTGTTGGCACACCAGAAATCACAACATCTGGATTAAATTGTGTCCTAAACCAAGTCCGTTGTCGTTTTGCATATTGATTTGTTTTATTTATCCAGTTTTCTATACATTCTGCCTGCGACAATTCGCCACGAATAAATTTGCACAGTTGTGTTGCACCAATTGCACGACTTTCATCCCACCCAGAATTGATAATTAGTTTCGCCTCGTCCAGCGCCCCCCCAGATAACATCTGTGGTATTCTATCTGCAATTCGCTTTCGCAACACATCAACAGGTGGATTTATCAAGACCCTGCACGCATCTGGCACAATCGCCCCGACACGCGGTTCTTTTTGAAAATCTGTTATATGTTTTCCCGTTTCAAAGAACACTTCTAACGCACGTGCCACCCGTTGCTTATCAGTATATTGAAAATTATCAGGCAACAATTTACGTGCCAAATCTATATCCTCTGCGACCATTTGTCTGGCGCGCGCACGACTTTCATCTGAAACATCTGGCATTGGCGCGATACCGTTTATCAGTGCATTAATATAGTACCCAGTTCCACCGACAAAAATCGGCACACGACCATTTGATATTGCGCCTTCATATTCCGCACGAGCCAGATTCAAGTAATCTGCAACACTTATTTGTTCATCTAAAGACAATATTGAAAACAGCCTATACGGCACACCATCAACAGAATCTGTTATTTCACGTCCTGCAAATGGGCTGGCAGAAATGTTTTCAATTCCACGATATATCTGCACACTATCGCAATTTATGATTACCCCACCCACAACCTGTGCGAATTTATGCGCAAAGTCTGACTTACCTGATGCCGTAGGTCCTGTTATGATATAAGCATTATTTTTCATAACTCTCAGTTTATAGCAAACAAGTCCCAAATGTAAATAAAATATTGTAAAAATCACGAAACAGATGTTAAAATACGCCTGTCCAATAGAAACGAATTAAACGAAAGGAAATAAATATGTCTAAATTAAGAGTTGCCATTAATGGTTTTGGTCGCATTGGCCGTTTAGTATTACGCGCTGCGCTGGAATCTGGTCGTGATGACATTGAATTTGTCGCAGTGAACGACTTAGCACCAGCCGAACAAAACGCATACTTATTAAAGTACGATTCTGTACATGGGAATCTGCCGATGGATGTAACCCTAGACGGTGAATATATCGTGGTTGGCAATCAGCGTATCAAGTGCCTTGCCGAACGCGATCCATCAAATCTGCCATGGGGCGAAATGAACATAGACGTTGTTATGGAATGTACTGGTATATTCACTGCTGCTGACAAAGCGCGTGTTCATCTGGACGCTGGTGCAAAACGCGTTCTGGTATCTGCGCCATCTGCTGGTGCAGACAAGACAATTGTGTACGGTGTTAACCAAGACACATTAACCAGCACAGATTTAATTGTATCGAACGCATCATGCACAACAAATTGTCTTGCTCCTGTGGTAAAAGTATTAAACGAAAAATTTGGGATTATTTCGGGCTGGATGACAACTGTGCACGCATACACAGGCGACCAGCAATTACTGGACAAGAACCACAAAGATTTCAGACGCGCACGCGCGGCCGCGATGTCTATGATTCCAACCAGCACCGGCGCCGCCAAGGCAATTGGCTTGGTCTTACCTGATTTAGCGGGCAAACTGGACGGTATGGCGATTCGCGTTCCAACCCCAGATGTATCTGTTGTTGAATTGGTTGTTAATCTGGAAAAAAGTGCCACAGTTGACGAAATCAATTCCGCTATGAAGTCTGCACAATCCGCGACCTTTGGCTATAACGAACTGCCACTGGTATCGATTGATTTCACACACGATGCGCACAGTTCAATTTTTGATGCGGGTCAAACCAAGGTTCTGGGCGACAAATTAGCGCATGTAACTGCCTGGTATGATAACGAGTGGGGTTTTTCGAATCGTATGTGCGACACAGCGGTTGCGATTGGCAAACTAATTAACTAAGGGAAAACCGCCACATCGGCGGTTTTTCTTTTACAAAAATAAAAACGATTGAAATAAAACAACTCATATGCTAAGATTAAATTGTCGTCAAGGCCATTTGACGATGGGGTGTCAGAACCCGTTCTCTAAGCGTCCGAAGTGGAAAAGGCGCGCCGTTTGGCGTGTTTTTTATACAACGGACGATTCAACTCCTGACCTCTGGTCAGGAGGGCTTGCGAATATATTGAATAAGCAGCACAATACTTAGAGATTGTTCTGAACCTCCTGACCACTTGAAGAAAAAAATCGGTGGTTTTTTAATTGCAAACCACAGGAGGGCACAATGCACAAAAAACTATTAACACTAACCTTAATCTGCGCGCCAATATCGGCAATGGCAAATATTCCATCAACCGAATATGTCCAGCAACAAATCGCATCCCAAATCGCAACCGCAATTGCGAACAAAGCCAACACATCGGATGTTGAGGCATTAAATACCAAAATCGGCACATTGCCATCGGGCTATACAACGGTTGGCGCCGCCCTGTCCGCAATGGTCAGCACTGTTGCATCTGCAACCCAGACAATGGCGGGAACTTATACTGTAACTGGTACGCTTAACGCACCAACACCAACCCTGCCAACGGCGGAATAATTAGGGGGGACATGTATGCGAAAAATATTATTTGCTTTGATTGGATGTTTCGCAGTTTTCTGTGCACACGCGGCGCAGGTTGTAAATGTGGACTATGTACATAAATTGATTGCGCAGAAATGGGATATCAGTGTACCGATTAAGACAAATAATATAATGGCGGTCGCCAATATGAAATACCTGCTGACGGCGGTGGATGTTGCAAATGAAATTTTAAATGGTGAAAAGACCACCGACTATGGCAATGGCGAATTTGCGACGCTTCAGGTCGCCGACACAGTTGCCACGAATCAGGCGGTGGAAACATTGGTGTGGAAAGAAATCGAATATAAGTTTTTTTTGACAACTACCTCAACCAACAGTTTTAGCTTTTCAATCAGTGCGGCCGGTAAATTCTATGTTGACTGGGGCGATGGAAAAAGACAAACCATAACAAAACCAGACGCAACAAACACAACATATTCGCATACATACAGCACCAGTAAATCATATACAATAAAACTGACTGGTCAGGCTACGGCATATAATACCAGCACATCCACCGCCACGATAAGTTTTTATGTAAATTCATCACAAACAAAAATCGCATCTATTGATGGCTCGCTGGGTGCAATATTTGGGACACTCAGCAGTGATACAAATAACCAACCAAGATTTTATCAGACATTTTATAATGCAATTAATATGACCGGTTCAATCCCATCTGACTTATTTGCGGGTATCTCTGGCGCACCAGCAAGTTATATGTTCTACAGCACCTTTCAGGGTTGCAGTGGTTTGACTGGCGCAATTCCTGATGGATTATTTGGTAATCTAACTGGCGCACCAGCAAGTTCTATGTTCGCCTACACCTTTTTTGGTTGCAGTGGTTTGACAGGCGCAATACCCGATGGATTATTCGCAGGTATATCTGGCGCACCAGCAAGTTTTATGTTCCAAGGCACCTTTTCTGGTTGCAGTGGTTTGACATCAATCCCCGCGGGTTTATTTGCGGGTATATCTGGCGCACCAGCAAGTCGTATGTTCTCCGGCACCTTTGGTCGTTGCAGTGGTTTGACATCAATCCCATCTGACTTATTTGCGGGTATATCTGGCGCACCAGCAGATTATATGTTCCAAAGCACCTTTTATGGTTGCAGTGGTTTGACTGGCGCAATTCCCGATGGATTATTTGCGGGTATATCTGGCGCACCAGCAAGTTTTATGTTCAACAGCACCTTTTATGGTTGCAGTGATTTGACTGGCGCAATTCCCGATGGTTTATTCGGTAATTTAACTGGCGCACCAGCAAGTAATATGTTCTACCAAACCTTTTATGGTTGCACTGGTTTGACATCAATCCCTGGAAACCTGTTTGGTAATATTTCTGGTACGGCACAGTATCGTATGTTCTCTGAAACATTCTATAACTGCACATCCTTAACCGGTCCATCTGCGCGTATAAATGGGCAATACCTGTATGAAATCTGGCCTGATGCCACAGGGTATCCGGTTGATGATATGTACTATAACGCAACCGGACTGGATGATTACAGATGTATTCCAACCACATGGGGTGGCGCTGGCGAAAATTGTTCTGCGACACCAGATGAATTTACCCTGACCACAACACCGGACACAAATAGTTTTAGTTTTAATATCAGTGCGGCGGGTGAATTTGTGGTTGACTGGGGCGATGGCACAGTTGAAACAATCACAAAACCAGACACAACAGATACAACATATTCGCATAATTACGACACTGCCAATACATACACAATCGGCATTGGCGGTCAGGCAACAGGTTACCATGATAATGATCCAGAGATTGATATCTATGCTGCTGCAATAAGTTTTTCATCCAGTGCTTCAAAAATTACATCAATTGACGGTTCGTTGGGTGCAATATTTGGGACACTCAGCAGTGATACAAATAACCAACCTCTATTTGTTCGGACATTTTATAATGCATCTAATATGACCGGTTCAATCCCATCCGACTTATTTGCGGGTATATCTGGCGCACCAGCACATCGGATGTTCGACAGAACCTTTTATGGTTGCAGTGGTTTGACATCAATCCCCGAAGGTTTATTTGCGGGTATATCTGGCGCACCAGCTGATAGTATGTTCAGCAGCACCTTTGGTGGTTGCAGTGGTTTGACATCAATCCCTGCGGGGTTGTTCGC
>JAFXFG010000013.1 GCA_017520675.1 Alphaproteobacteria bacterium | reverse complement strand
TTGCAGACCTTCGGCCAACCATTTATTTGCAATCGCCAATGCGGTTTTTGACCAACCCTGACGCGAATCAATCCATTGGCGCAGTTTGTCCTGCATTGCGCTGGTACGGAAATACAAGTGCTTTGTTTCGCGCATTTCAACAGGTGATTCTGGGTCAACTGCACTGCGTGGATTAATTAAATCTGCGGGTTCCAGATTTGCAAAGCATTTATCGCATTCATTGCCATATGCGCGTTCATAACCACAGCGCGGACAAGTCCCAATAACAAATCGGTCTGCCAAAAATTTTTCTTCTTTGACCGAATAAGGTTGCAAAGATACACGTTCTGATATCATACCCAATTCTTCCAGACGCAAGAATAAATCTTGAATTAATTTTTCTTGTTTTTCTGTGTGTGTGCGACCATATAAATCAAACGATAAATTAAAATCACGAACAGATTGTTCATGCAATGCACGATATTTATCAACATATTCTTCCACTGTCATATTTTCCTTGGCGGCGGCAATTTCGCTGGTTGTGCCATGTTCGTCAGTTCCACAGATATACAAAACATCACGACCACGCGCCCGACAAAAGCGCGCATAAACATCACTGGGCAGCCAACAACCAACCAAATGTCCAATATGCAAGTTATTGTTTACATATGGTAATGCAGATGTTATCAAATACTTTTTAGCCATTTTAATTTACCTTTGTTACAAAAAAACAGACGCCAACGGGGGCGTCAAAAATGATTCCCGTTGAAACGCGTTTAAGATTAGTTTTGCATTCGCATAATTTAATTATAATAAATAATTTTTTACAAATCAAATTTTATAATAAAAAAATCCCCATTTTGGGGACTTTACTTATTTAGCAACCTTTGCGGGCGCAACAATAATTGATTTTGTGCGTTCATCTGGTTTTGATTTAGATTCCAAGACCCCTTGGTCGCCAATAATTTCCAGAATTCTTGCAAACAGTTCAGGAACCGCGTCTTTACCGCGTGCCAAGACTTTTTTTGACCCCTTGGTCATAACTGCAACTTTGACCTTGTTGCCATCAGCCAAGAATTCGAACAATTTTTTCATTTTGATTTTCAGGTCGTTTTCTTCGATAAACGGTTTTACCCAAACTTCTTTAACTTCGACGCTTTTTTGTTTCTTTTTTGCATCTGATGCGCGTTTTTTCTGTTCGTACTTAAATTTTCCGTAATCCATAATCTTAGCGATTACAGTTTGGCCATTAGAATTCATTTCGACCAAATCCAATCCCATATCCATTGCCATCTGCAATGCCTGAGAAGTTGGCATAACCCCCAGATTTTGTCCGTCTGCGCTAATTACTTGTACCGCCTTGGCAAAGATGCGATTGTTAATACGTGCACCTGCATCACGACGATTATCATTATTATTAGGTTTAATTGTATGCTCCTTTATTACAATATGAATAAATTATTAACTATTATTCGGCACTTTTCAAGATATTTTCGACATTTTGTAGCGCTGTCCAAACTTCGCGCTTTGCGGCCGGTTTTAAAATTAGATAATTAGGATGAAAAATCGGCACCAAAGTCGCCCCAGATTTGTGCTGAATTGCCACACCATGTGATTTAGACAGATTTATACTTGCCATTTCTGTTGCTGGCAGTGTACCCAGTGTTAGTATAACGCGTGGCGACAACAATTCTATTGCTTTATCGACAAATGGTCGCGACAGGTCCAGTTCTTCGCGTGATGGCGTTCGTCCCCCTGGGGTTCGCCAAAACAGCATAGGCACAATAGATACCATATCGCGTGTTAAACCAATTGCGGCCAGCATTTTATCCATCAATTCACCTGCTGGGCCTGATAAAACATTACCTGTTGCATCGTCATCGGAACTTGGGACATCTGTTAATATCAATAACTTGCCATTTCCGATATGTGGCAAGACAACATTTGTTGCGACCGCGCGCAGCGGGTGGTCTAATTCGCCAATCATTCTGTTAAGCATAGCCATATCATTTGGTCTTGTGGCCATTGCGCGCACTGTGTCTAATGAAATAGTTGTTGATGGTGCGACTGCTGGTACGACTGATGCGACACATCGTCCTATTTCAGATACGACGCTTGTTTGTGGTGCAGGATTATTTTCCACCACCTTGTTTTGTATATTATTGCGTGGTACGGTAATAGGAATATCGGTCAGTTCCCACACAACCCCAGACAATTGCAAGTCAATCAACGCATTTTCAGACATTTGTATTTTTCCTTGAAGTTCACATATTTTTATTATACAATAATGCACGAGCAACAGAAACTCAAGGGAGTATTTTCATGAAAATTAAAAACTTTGCTTTATTGGCCGGTGTTGCTGGACTGCTGGCAGCATGCGGTGGTTCTTCTAAGATAGTTGAACCTGCTAACCTGAACGACCAACGTGTATTCTTTGGCTTTAATTCATCTGAAATCAGCGAAGAAGCACGCAACAACTTGTTGGGTCAGTCTTTGTATATGAAGAATCACAAAGATGTAAAAGTCCAGATTGCTGGAAATTGCGACGAACGTGGTTCTACTGAATACAACTTGGCATTGGGTGCGCGTCGTGCGAACGCAGCCAAAGATGTATTGGTCAAAGACGGTATTTGCGCAAAACGTATCTCTACCATCTCTTATGGTAAAGAACGTCCATTGGTTCAGGGTACAGGCGAAAAAGTCTGGAAATGGAACCGTAACGCAACAACAACAGTTAAATAATTGTTGTAAATGCTATTCGACCGCCCGCATGGGCGGTTTTTATATTTTTCACAAATGTTCTCACAGGATTAATATATTTGCGCTTGGGAAAAATACTGTTTATAATACTTGCATATTTAACAAATAAAAAAGGTTATAAATGTCTGGTATTTTTGTTTTTCCAGGTCAGGGTTCTCAGTCCGTTGGAATGGGCAAAGAATTATATGACACAAACGCGGCAGCGCGCGCTGTATTTGACGAAGTTGATGATGCCTTGGGGCAGAAACTGTCTGAAATAATTTTTTCTGGTCCCGTCGAAGAATTAACATTAACTGCGAATGTTCAGCCTGCAATTATGGCGACATCAATTGCGATGTTGCGTGCATCTGGTATTGCGTTGCCTGAATATGTTGCGGGCCATTCATTGGGTGAATATACTGCGCTGTGTGCGGCGGGCGCATTATCTGTTGGCGATACTGCGCGCCTATTGCGTGTACGCGGTAATGCAATGCAAAACGCGGTCCCAGTGGGGCAGGGTTTGACTGCTGTGATTATGGGGCTGGATATTGATGTGGTTCGTGAAATTTGTGCTGAAACAGATTGTGATGTTGCGAACGACAATTGTCCATTACAGGTTGTTATATCTGGGGCCAAGGATATTGTTGAACAGACTATGGAATTGGCTAAATCACGTGGTGCAAAGCGCGCAATGCCACTGGCGTTGTCTGTGCCTGTGCATTGCCGGATTCAGGCGCCTGCGGCGGACGAAATGCGCGTGGCCTTGGCTGGTGTTGATATGAAGTCGCCAATTGTTCCGATAATTTCCAACAAGACCTGCACACCATTGACAGATGTTTCAGAAATCAAAGACGCACTGGTATATCAAATGACACATGGTGTTCGCTGGCGCGAAAGTGTATTGAATATGGCAGAAATGGGTATAACAGAAATGACGGAAATTGGCGCAGGCAATGTCTTGACAGGTCTGTGTTCCAGAATAACCGATAAAATAACAGCAAAAAAGTTGGAGATATAAATATGTTTGATTTAACTGGCAAAGTTGCATTGATTACCGGTGCAACGGGTGGAATTGGTGGTGCGATTGCAAACGCAATGCACGCAGCGGGTGCAACTGTTGTTGTATCTGGGCGTGAGGAAACAAAATTAGATTCCGCATTCAATGATGATTTTATCAAGATTCCATGTGATTTATCAACTGATGGCGCTGCGGTTGAATTGGTTATGGAAACGATAGAGCGGGCAGGGCGCATAGACATTCTTGTGAACAATGCTGGCATTACGCGTGATACATTATTAATGCGTATGTCAGATGAACAGTTTGACGAAGTTATGAATACAAACTTGCGTTCATGTTTCAAGACTTGTCGTGCTGCGATTATGCCAATGATGAAGAATCGTTTTGGTCGTATTATAAACATATCATCGATTATTGGTGTTATTGGTGGCGCAGGTCAGGCAAACTATGCCGCGTCCAAGGGTGCGATGATTGCAATGACCAAGTCTATCGCGGCCGAGGTTGCATCACGTGGAATCACCGCAAACACAATCGCCCCTGGCTTTATCAAGACCCCAATGACAGATGTCTTACCCGAAGAATTAAAGAAAACATATCTGTCGCAAATCCCTGCGGGTCGCTTTGGTGAACCATCAGATATTGCAAATGCGTGCGTGTTCTTGGCATCGGACGAAGCGTCATATATCAATGGTCAAACACTGCATATAAATGGTGCGATGGGACGCTTTTAATCAAATGCAACAGTATGATGTAATTGTTATTGGTGGTGGGCATGCAGGGGTCGAAGCGGCGGCTGCATCTGCCCGTCGTGGCGCAAAAACCCTGTTGATAACCAAGTCAAAGACCGACATTGGTGCATTGTCGTGCAACCCCAGCATCGGTGGCCCTGGCAAATCACAAATGGTTGCAGAAATCAGTGCCTTGGGTGGTGTAATGGGGCGCGCTGCGGACAGTGCGGGTATTCATTGGCGCACATTAAATGCGACACATGGTGCGGCGACTCAGGCATTGCGTGCCCAGATTGATCGCGATTTATATCATACGGCTGTCTTAAAGATATTGTCAGACACAAAAAATCTGGACATAAAATACCAAGATGTAAAATCATTAGATATTCAGGGCAGGGTGGTGAACGGTGAATATACTGCGACTGCGCTGATTTTGACGACGGGTACTTTTCTAAATGGGGTTGTTACCCGCGGGGCTGTGCGTATATCATCTGGTCGTATGCTGGACGATGGGGGCTATCAGCCTGCGGACAATGGTATATCTGCTGTTTTACAAGAACATGGATTCAAGATTTTGCGCTTAAAAACAGGTACACCTGCGCGTATCAGAAAATCATCAATCGATTTTTCTGTATGTGAAGTACAAAATCCAGACTCCCCACACGATTGGTTTGTATTTGGTGATGTTAATAATACTTATGAATGTCCTTGTTTTATAACGCATACAAATGAACAAACGCATAAAATTATTCGTGATAATATACGGCACGCCCCGATGTACAATGGCGATATAACCGGCACAGGTCCGCGCTATTGCCCCAGTTTGGAAGACAAAGTTATTCGTTTTCCAGAACATACATCACATCATGTTTTTTTAGAGCCTGAGGGTCTAACCAGCGACCTTATATATCCAAACGGCATATCGACCAGTTTTGGTGCCGAATATCAAGACCAATGGATTCGCACAATTTCCGGTCTGGAAAATGCAGAAATTGTCCGTTATGGCTATGCGATTGAATATGATGCAATTGACGCGCGCGCCTTGAATGATTTATTGCAGTCCCGGGATATTCCGCACTTATTTTTTGCAGGGCAAATTAACGGCACCTCTGGCTATGAAGAGGCTGCCGCCCAAGGGCTGGTTGCTGGTGCGAATGCTGCATCATTTGCGCTGGGGCTTGCGCCATTGATGTTGGACAGAACGAATTCGATGATTGGTGTTTTGATTGACGACATAACGACACTTGGGGTTGATGAACCATATCGTATGTTTACATCACGTTCTGAATATCGTCTGTCTTTGCGCGCAGACAATGCGATATCGCGCCTTGGGCCGATTGGTGTTGATTTAGGCTTAACTGATGCAGAATTTTATAATCGCCTGTTGGAATTAAAGTCAGAAATAATTTCGCAAAACGATGCGTTTTATGCAGGCTATATTGCCCGCAATCAGCGCGAGATTGAATCCTATCGTCGCGATGCGGCCTTAAAGATTCCGCGTGATTTTCAATATACAGGCTTGGCGGGTTTAACAAATGAATTGGTTGAAAAATTAAACGCAACGCGTCCAGAAAATATTGCAGACCTGTCGCGTATATCTGGTATGACCCCTGCTGGGATAATGGTCGTACTAAGAAAGATAAAGGGATAGTTTTTTTAATTGAAAGGATAAGAAATGGAAATACACCTGAATACCAGAAAAAGCGGAACGCAAACACCTTTGTCTGATTCAGAAAAAAAGTATTTATCAGATTTGTTGGGTGGGAAATACAAAATTGGTTCTCCGTTGGGGCGTTCTGGGGCATCAACATCTGCATTTTTGATTACAGACGCAACAGGTAAAGAGTTTGTCTTGCGTATTCCCAACAAGCCCGATGATATAGAACATTGGTTAGAGACGGAAAAAAGACAATTTGCAAACCAAGAAAAATATCTGGCTGGTTATCAAGGCAATATATCAATTCCAAAAACACTAGAATATCGGGATTTTTTCACTATCCAAGAAAAGGGCGCAGGCGAACCATTTGCGGATTATATTTACGATGGACTGTCGCGTGAAAAGCAACTTAAATTGGCGCAAGATTTTGCAGCGTTTCTGAACCACAGCCATCAAAAAAATGCAAACCGCACAACTACAAGACCTGTATCATTGGATGGCGGACAAGATTTTACATTAAATGAACATGTAAAAAGTGCCTATAAATCAGTTATGACCCCCGATGAATATAAATGGTTCTGTGGATTATTGGATGAATTTAATAATCGTGATACATCGGATGAATTTTTAACATTTGCATTCAATGATTTCAGGTATTCAAACATCCTGTACGATACAAAATCTGGACAATTATCAGTGATTGATTTTGGTGCTTGCTTGGAAAATTCTGTGTATATGGATTTTGTTCCATATTGTGCGAATTCGTTTGGCATAAGTTATAAATTTCTGCAAGATGTGATAAATTCTTATAATAATATCAAGTCAGATTCTGCAAAAACAATAAAGATAAATCCACGCAAGGTGGCATTGTTTCATATATTGGGCATATTGGCGGAAATTGCAGGTGTGAATAAAGAGCCTGAGCAACTAAAACGTATCCTGTATATGCCCCATCGGTTAAGAAATATTCAACAGTTATGTACATTGTTTGGTGTGGAATATGGTTTGCCAGCACCGAAAAAAATGACAAAATTTGAAAAGGGTAAAGTGCAGATAAAAGAAAAATCAAAAAACATAATTAATGCGATTTTTAACAACAATCAAAACACATAACTGCCCCCCCCGCGCTTACACTCTTCGTCATACCCGCGTATCGCGCCCCGCACACACCCACTTCGTCATTCCCGCGTATCGGGCCCCGCAAAAATTGGAAATTTTTGTGGGTAATTCCAGGCGGGTATCCATTGCCCCGCAGGGGCAAGTACATTTCTTATTAAATCCATACCGTATCACTCGAAAAAATCAAACATATACAAATAAAAATTCCCCCATATGGGGGAATTTTTATTCATGGCGGTCTGGATATTTGCCGTCAATCAAGTTCTGACGAACAACATGATGCTTGACCTTTTGTGTACTGGTCAAAGGCAAATCCTCAGTCGTCATTGCAAAGTGGGTCACCCATTTATAACTGGCGACTTTCTTATTTGCGGCTGCGATTTCAGCGCTTAGTTTTTCCATTGTCATGCCGTCCTCGACACTGAATACGCCATATGTTACGGTTTTGTCTTTGACACGATGTTCAAATACTGCAACATTTTTTACCCCTGGGATAGTGATAAACAAACCTTCTAGTTCATCTGGATAAACATTTTTGCCACTGTCCAAAACAATTACTTGTTTTTTACGGCCTGCAAAGTGCAATTCGCCATTTTTATCCATTGTTACCATATCGCCAGTATTAAAGAATCCGCGTTCGTCAAAGATTTCTGCATTTGCAGCATCATTATTCAAGTATCCACCGAACACCTGATGTCCGCGCAACCACAGCACACCAACACCATCTTCGTTTTTATCGCGAATTTCACATTCGTTATTAATTGTTGGGCCACCAAACGCAAATGGAAAACGCTTTTTGGTTGGTTTTGAAATACAGATTGGTCCAACTGTTTCTGTCAGTCCATAGCCCTGAATAAATGTCAGCCCCAAACGTTCATAGAATGTTTCAACCTCTGGCTTGGTTGCTGCGCCACCCGCAATCAGTAAACGCGCACGCCCACCAAATACATCCAAGATAGGTTTTTGTACCTTGCGTACCAAGAACCCAAGTCCGATTTTCTGCAAGATTTTTCCATACTTTAATACGAACGATACCAACCACCATTTCTTTTGTGCCTTGATATTATCGATGATTTTGTTACGGAAAACCTCCCACAGGCGGGGTACGGCCGGTATAATCTGTGGGCTGAATTTTTTGAAATCCGCCATAATTTCTTTTGGATTGATTGTTGGTTGCAACAAGACCCCCGCGCCATAATGCAACGTTGCCAAGATTTCAACCCCAAATCCAAACACATGATACATTGGCAAGAATCCATACAGATAATCCCCAGGCTTAATCCATTCTGCCATTGATTCCAGTGAATTTGCGCATTCTACGATATTAAAGTGTGTCAAAGGCACAACCTTTGGTACGCCTGTTGAACCAGATGTAAATGACATTGTTGCGATATCTGTTGATTCAACCGCGGCTGGTTTCAAGTCTGGATTTACACCCTTGTCTTTTTTAGTGATATCATAGAATTTAAATTTATTTGTCTTGTATACAAAAGACTTTTCTGCACAGACCATTTTGCAATTTGTTATTGTGGTCATATTATCGTATTCATACGGTGTCAAATTTGTATCCAGCAACAACACAGTCCCCCCCAGATACCACAATGCAAACAATGTGATTGGGAATTCTGGTATGTTGTGCGACAAGATACCAACAACATCACCTTTTTTAACACCTGCGGCATCCAGTGATGCAGCGCGTGCCTTGACAACATTAATAAAATCTTTGTATGCAACGCCTTCGCGAACCAGATACAAGTTGTCTGGATATGTTTGCGCAGTGCGTTCCAGTAATTGATACATATTCATAATAAAAATTTCCTTGTTGTTTTTATATTGGACGATTGATATTATACCTAAAGTAAATAGGATTGCAAATATGAAAATTTTAACATTAAATATTAACTCTATACGGGCGCATATCGAAAGTTTTATGGATATACTGCGCAGTGGTGAATACGATGTAATTATGGTTCAAGAACTAAAAGTTGAAACCGCAAACTTTCCACATACAGTGTTTGATGAATTTGGATATAATATCAAGGTCTTTGGTCAAAAAAGTTGGAATGGTGTTGCGATTTTTTCCAAGTATTCTATCGAAGATACAGTGATGGGACTGCCGACATATCCTGATGTTAACGCACGATTTATTGAGTGTGTTATTGACGGTCGTGTGCGTTTGATAAATACATATATGCCAAATGGCGACACTGTTGAATCGGCTAAGTTTCCGTATAAACTGGAATGGATGCGTGAATTTACAAACTATATTGAACAATACCTAAATTCGCCAGAGCCTGTAATAATCGGTGGCGACTTTAATGTCGCAATTGAAGACCGCGATATATGGGCACCACGAAATTATGTTGGTATTGCGATTGCTGCGCCTGCGGCGCGTGAAATAATGAATCAATGGTTGGCCAGTGGCTGGACAGACGCGTGGCGCGCCCTGCATCCGGACGAAGTTGGTTATACATGGTATGGTTATCGTGGTCGTGATACGGTTGCGAACAAGCAAGGATTGCGTTTAGATTATTTCTTGTGCAATAAAGTCGCCACAGAAATGATTAAAAACTGTGAAATTGATATGTCGCCCAGATTGGCGGACAAACCGACAGACCACTGTGGATTAATGTTGGAATTAAAGTAAAACACCGCCCAATCGGGCGGTGATTATTTTGCACCATTAATCACAGGGCAGATTTTACGCACAGGGCAATTTGCACAATCTGGTCGCAGTGCCTTGCAGGTGTATCGACCATGCAAAACCATAACATGATTTACCACAGAATGGTATTTCTTTGGGATTAATTGCAATAATTTCTGTTCGACTTTTTCGGGTGTGTTATCTTCAATCCCGACCCAGCCATATCTATGTGCATTGCGGAATACATGTGTATCGACCCCGATGTTTGGCGCGCCCCACAGAACATTACACACGACATTAGCCGTCTTTTGTCCAATCCCAGGCAGTTTCATCAATTTATCGCGATTATGGTATTCGGTCGGAAATGTTTCTGTCATACCGATTGAATCTAATTGTTGCGCCAGTGCGATAATATTTTTTGCCTTGTTATTAAAGAACGATATAACGCGTATATGTTCTTTTAGTCCGTCAATCCCCAGTTCTAACATTTTTTGCGGGGTTGGCGCGACTGCGAACAGGTTTGGGGTTACTTCGTTTACTTTTTTATCGGTTGCCTGTGCAGACAGTATCACAGCCACTGCAAAGTTAAATTCATTTGTATGATATAACTCCGACCGTATCGTCATATCAACAGTCGGAATTACAGCGTCAAAATATTGTGATGGTGTCATTATTTTTGCTTTTATTTGCATGCGTCATATTTTTCTGGATAAAAGTATTTTTTGCAATACGGAAACATTGACATCATTTCACCTCTTTCTTTTTGTTTTTTCGAGAATAAGCCCCGATTTTGTCTGTCTATTTTTACCAGATAGTCCAGAATCAATATCTGAGACTTGTCTTCTACAACTGTCTTGCAGTCGCATTCCTTGTCTGGGCCCACACAACAAAGCCCTTCCAAGGAACGCCAACTGCAATCACGATATATATTTGCACAAAATATCTTTGCTATACCTTATGCCTTTACAACAGAAATACTTAATGCGTATCCTTCGAATTCGGTGCTGTATTCACCAGCGCCAGTATTCATTTCGCGGATAAGCGCATCGTGCATTATACGTTTTTTGTGTTGTTCAATGGCATTCGCCAATGCTGGGTCCGCAGAATAAGTCAACACAATTCTGTCTGAAACATCCAAGCCGGCGGTCTTGCGTGTATCCTGAATAAAGCGCAACGCTTCATTAGCCAAGCCTTCTGCGACCAAGTCCGCACTAACGTCTGTATCCAGAACAACAACCGCGGTATTATCAGGCAATGCCGCCCCAGACACGCCATCACGAACGGTCAAACGATTTTCAAATTCGTCTGCGTTCAGTGTATGACCTGCCACTTGCAGTGTATCACCCACAATCTGATAATCGCCGCGTTTTACCGCAGGAATAATTTCCTTTAACGCACCACCCAGTCGCGCACCGATTTTTGGTGTGATTAAGTACACAAAACTGTCTGCAACTGCGGCGATATTATTGTCGAACTTAACAGATTTTACATTCAGTTCGTCTTTGATGATATCGCTGTATTCAGGCATAGAAACACCCGCGATTGTCAACGAGTTCAACGGCAAGCGGTTGCGCAATTTATATTGTTCGCGCAATTGTTTTCCAACAGAAACGATTGATTGCACACGACGCATATCGTCAACAATTTGTTTATCAAAACTTGTCGCGGTTGGAAATTCTGTTAAATGCACAGATTCTGCGCCCGTTAAGTTGCGATATATATATTCAGAAACAAATGGTGCAAATGGCGCCAACAGGCGGCACAGTACAGTCAGCACTGTATACAGCGTGTCAAACGCGGCCTGTTCTTCGTCCCAGAATCTTGTGCGCCCACGACGAATGTACCAGTTGTTCAACACATCCAAGAATCGAACAAAATCCTTGATTGCACAATCAGGCTTGTATTCACGAAGTGCGCCGTCAATCGCGGATGTCAATTCAGACAATTCTGCCAAGATATATTTATCCAGCGGATTTTCAGGATTTTCTATTTCTTGCGCGGTTACATTACCTGCGTTTGCATACAGTGTAAAGAAGTGATACGCATTCCACAATGGGGTTAGAATTGTCTTGGTCGATTCTGTAAATACTTTACCTTCTTTATCAACCGGCACTGGTTCTGCCTTCATAAAGTTAGACCCCAAGATAAACAAACGAACTGCATCTGCGCCATATTGTTCGATTTGTTCTTCTGGGTTAACAAAGTTGCGCAACGATTTCGAGAATTTCTTTTTGTTTTCATCAACGACCATACCGTTTGCAGATACCGCCATAAACGCAGGACTATCAAACAGTGCGGTTGCCAGCACCATCAATGCATAGAACCAACCGCGTGTTTGGTCTTGCCCTTCGATAATATAGTCCGCAGGGAATGTTTCTTTGAACTTTTCAACATTTTCGAATGGATAGTGCAACGAAGCCCATGGCATAGAACCAGATTCTACCCAGCAATCCAATACATCAGGAATGCGTGTCCAACCGTCTTTGGTCAGTTTATCCAGTGTTGGGCGATGCAGGTCTGCAACAGGCACACCAAAGAATTCTTCCAATTCTGCGATAGAGCCAAATACTTTGTATTCGCCATCTTTTTCCCAGATTGGCAACGGCATACCCCAGAAACGATTTCTGGAAATTGACCAAGGACGTGCGTTTTCAATCCAAGAACGGAATCTTTCGCCTGCGGATGTCCAATTAACCTTGTCGTTATTTGCGATTAATTTATCTTTGATTTTTGGCACATCGATATACCAAGAATCAGTCGCGCGATAGATTAATTTTTCTTTACTACGGTCGCCGAACGGATAACTGTGCTTATACTGTTCTTTTTTGATTAGTTTGCCGTTATTTTTCAACCAATCCAGAATTGCAGGTGTTGCTGCGAATATATTTTGTCCTGCAAAATCCAACACATCATCTGTAAAGTTTCCATAATTATCAACATTTAACAGCACTGGGAATTTTGGGTCAATGTTTTTAGCCGCCCAAAAGTCATCTGCCCCATACGCAGGTGCAATATGAACAATACCAGTACCGTCAGAATCAGAAACATAGTCCGCAGGAATTACCTGATACAATAATCCGGTTGGATTTTCATAATAAGGAAACAGCGGTTTGTAATGCATACCTGCCAATTCTGCGCCGGACATACGACCGATTTCGGTTGTGGATGCAAACTGCTTTTCATATGCCTTCAAGCGCGTTTCGGCGATGATATAAACTGCGCCATCTGTGTCTTGCATACGCAGATAGGTCATATTTGGATTTACCGCCAGCGCACTGTTTGCAGGCAGTGTCCATGGCGTAGTTGTCCATGCGATAACTCTGTCGCCGTTTTCCAGTTCGAACCAAACTGTTACTGCGTCATCGACGATTTCGCGATAGTCCTGGGACGCTTCGGAGTTTGAAACAACAGTCCCATTAACCCAATCAAACGGATTTACACTATAATCTTTATACAACAGACCTTTTTCATACAAAGACTTTAATGTCCACAACATAGATTCCATATAGTTTTTATCCATTGTCTTGTATCCATAACCATCGCCAATATCAACCCAGCGACCCATGCGTTCAATAAATCTGTTCCATTCATTCGCATAGGTCATAACATCGGTGCGACACATATCACAGAATGCAGTTATGCCATCTTCTGCAACAATGTTTTTTGCACTGCGCCCTTGCTTTTTTTCAACAGAATTTTCCGCAGGTAATCCATGGCAATCCCACCCCAGTTCACGCACGACATATCGACCATGCATTGTCTGGAATCGCGACACCATATCTTTGACAACCGTAACCCCCAGATGCCCCCAGTGTGGCAATCCATTTGCAAAAGGTGGTCCATCATAGAACGAAAACGGGCGCCCGCGTCTGGTCTGTTCCAAGGACTTGTGGAAAGTATTATTTTCGCGCCAATATGCCAACACTTGTTGTTCCAACGCGGTAAAGTCTGTTTTTGTATCTGTTTTTGGATAAGACATTTTTTACTCCGATTTTTTTATTAAAAATGGGCGCAAACGCGCCCCAGCCACGTGCCAAAGCGCATGCGACCATTATTTAATAATAATTATTGTTGTTTGTTTCATCGGCAAACAGTTTACAATGTATTTATAAAAAATGCAAGTGCCATATACAAAAAAATCCCGTCAATCGGGAATGGTGCCGGTGATAGGACTTGAACCTACGACCCCCTCATTACGAATGAGATGCTCTACCAACTGAGCTACACCGGCAATGTGAGTGCACTATAACGCATAAGAAAAATAATTTCCAGTTGTTTTTTTGATTTACAACAAAAGTATTTTGCTGATATAATGAAAAATGAATCCGATGGGAATTGGGTTCGGGGGCTTTCAAACCCCATAGCATACGGTGCGTTTGCATCGTGATTCCTTTATGGTGCATCGCACTGTTAATGCCTGACCACGCTGGTTGGGTGTCTGTTGTCATATAACAGGACACTGTCCAAAAGCAACAGGGTCATTTATGCTATGATTTTGAAAGCGCCCGACCGTCATAATTCCATGGCGGCTATTTTTTTAACCAAGGAAAGAAAGGGCGAAAGAGATGAGAAAATTTTTAACAACAGGGTTATTTGGCGCAATATTGGGGATTGTTATAGGCGGCGCGCCGGCGGATGCGTCGCTGATATCGCGCAGTTTCTTGGACGAAGCACTAACCAGTTACGCCACCACCACCGCCCTTGATTTAAAAGCAAACCAAAGCGACTTGACCGATTTGTCAGATAAAATCGGCACATTGCCAAGTGGGATTTTTCCTATATTTCCAGGATCTGAGCGTCTTTTTCCTTATCTTAACCAACCATTTAGATACCCAACAAGTTTAGCAGAATTAATTACTGCACTATACGGCAATTCAGAAACTGGCGCACGAGGATTATTGGAAGGTATTATTTATGGCTTTCCATATATTCAATATGGCGATGATCGCCCTGATGGGTATATAGGCCTAATAACAAATTCCAGCCTTGCAACCGAAGCAAAAGAACTTGCCAACGCAAACACTGCCAAAATCGGTGACCTGCCAACAGAATATACGACGGTTGGGGCGGCGCTGACGGCGATGGATGCCAAGATAGATGCGCGGGAATTGCCCAGCACATCTGCCGATGGTCAATATGTGTTAAGCGCAAAAAAAGTTGGTGATACAATTACCTATACATGGGTTAAGATGGACCTGACCAGCGAAGAACAAGCGCAATAGACCTTAAAAAAAATGTGGTTTCTGTAACAAAAACACAGAAAAAACACCGGCACACTTCCCCGCCGGTGTTTTTTATTAACAAAGAAAAACAAAACCAACCACACCCCGAATTTTTAACAAAACTTGCCTGCAACACGAAGTTTTAACGAAGTGTTGTCATTCCCGCGTATCAGACCCCGTCCTCGTTCGTCGTCATACCCGCGCAGGCGGGTATCCATTGCCCCGCAGGGACATATTTTTGTGAAATTTTCACACCCTACAAAAATTACAAATTTTTAGCTCTTGTCATCCTGTGGCTTTTTCGGGCCCCGCAAAAATTGCAAATTTTTGTGGGTGAATGCCCCACAGGACCCAGGTAGTGCCTATAATAAGGAATACATAACCTAGGTTCCATGGGGCATTCACCCACAAAATTTTTCAATTTTGTGGGACCCGAAAAAAACACCGCAAATTGCGGTGGTGTATTATTCTGTGTCCGTAATGATTTCCCCAGTGGCCCTATCAATCGTTTCCCAACGATAGGTTGCTACATCATCAATAACCTCGGCTGTTAAAACAAATAAACCGTTTTTACCCTGTGCTGTAACCTTTGGAATTGCTTTTTCTGCTAATTCCTTCGCCGTCGCAACATCAACCTGTATGGCAACAAGCGCATCACTAACTGTGTCGAACTCCTCAGGCAGGGTCCCAATTCTGTCAGAGATTTCTTTTAAATCGAGTGTCAAATTTTGCAAATCGTCAATATCTGCCTTTAAAGATAACTCATTATCAAAAAAATCAAGCGACACTATCGATATAGGCTCCGCGCAAACAGGTACAACCAATCCAAAAACAGCGCCAAAAACACTGGCAGTTAGTAGTTTTTTCATTATCTATCTCCAAAATCCGCTTCCCCTATAAATCAACGGCATTATATCATATTTATACCCTATACACAAGAAACAAAAAATCCCCGATAATCGGGGGGGATTATGCTGGTATTGGCATACCTTGGGTTGCGTCGCCCATAACCTTGTCTATCAAGGCATCTGCCTTGCTTTTTGCGTCGCGATACGCAGACATTACGGCTGCAGAAACTGCGTCTGCACCGCGTGTCAGCAGATCTGGATGGATTTTTACCCCCAGCATATCATATTTGCCGGTCATATCGACAATACATGCACCGTTATCTGCGATACCCTTGATGGTTGTTTTTACCAGTTGTTCCTGTGCGGCAGAAACCTTGGATTGCAGTTCTGCGGCCTGTGCCATTAATGCTTCCATATCCATATTATCTCTCCTGTTTTATTAGTTTTTGTTATTTCCATGACAGCGCACCTTGGGTGCGCTGTCGATTGATTTTAATTGTTCAGGTATAACACAGATTATTCCTTTACAATTTCTTCACCTGTTGTTTGGTCGATACCAACCATACTCAGACGTGTTTTACCGCGTTTATCAATACCCTGGTATTTTACATAAACTGTATCGCCTTCGTTCAATTTAGCATCTTCAATTTTTGCCAAACGTTGACCTGTGATTTCAGAAATATGAACCATCGCCTCGAAATTATTCAAGATTTTCACAAACACGCCAAAATCTTTGATTCCAGTAATTATTCCTTTATAGATAAGGCCAACTTCTGGTTCTGCGACAATTGCCTTGATGCGTCTGATTGCTTCTTCTGCATCTTCCTTGTCAACGGCCAAGATTTTTACAGTACCATCATCTTCCAAATCAATGGTTGTGTTTGTTTCGCGTGTAAGTGCCTGAATAACGACACCACCCTTGCCGATAACATCACGAACTTTTTCAGGATGGATTTGGATTTTATAAGACTGTGGTGCGAATTCAGAGATATGTTCGCGTGGTTTTTTGATTGCTTTTTCAATCTTGCCCAAGATGTGCATGCGTCCATCTTTTGCCTGTGTCAAAGCGCGTTCCATAATTTCAAAAGTAATAGATGTGATTTTAATATCCATCTGCAATGCAGTGATACCTTGGTCAGTACCTGTTACCTTAAAGTCCATATCACCCAAGTGATCTTCATCGCCAAGGATATCTGTCAAGATGGCATAATCATCACCTTCTTTAATCAGTCCCATTGCGATACCGGCCACAGGGCGCTTCAAAGGAACACCACCGTCCATCATTGCCAGTGTTGCGCCACATGTTGTTGCCATACTGGACGAACCATTTGATTCCAAAATATCAGATACGATACGGATGACATAATCAAATTCATCACGATTTGGCAACATTGGGTGCAACGCACGCCATGCCAGATTACCATGTCCAATTTCGCGACGCCCCGGTGATTTCAGACCCTTGCATTCGCCGACTGAATATCCTGGGAAATTATAGTTCAATATAAAGTCGCGTTCTTCGGCCCCATCCAAAGATTCCAAAGGCAACGCATCTTTGCCACCACCCAATGTCAATGAAACCAAGGCCTGTGTTTCACCGCGTGTGAACAACGCAGAACCATGTGCGCGTGGCAAAATTCCCAATTCAATTTCAATTGGGCGCACTGTTTTATTGTCGCGTCCATCGATACGTGGTTTTCCAGCCAAGATATTGCCACGCATGATACGTGCGGTCAAATTTTCTATAACTTCATCTGCCCAAGATTCCAATGTGGATGTTGCGCGTTCTGTTTCTGGGAACAGTACCGCGATGCGTTCTTTTGCAGCGCTATGAATAGATGCCAAAGTTTCCAAACGGACTAATTTTTCTTTGATTTGCAACGCAGATTCGATTTGACCTGCGAACTGTTCAAAGTCAGCCTCCATCGCGATATATTCTGGTGATTTTACCGGTGTTTCCCAACGTTCTTTACCTGCGGCCTGTGCCAATTCGTTAATGGCGTTTATAACAGTTTGTTGTGCGTCAAAACCGAATTTCACAGCACCCAACACAGTTTTTTCGTCTAATTCGCCAATTTCAGATTCGACCATTAAAACACCGTCTTTGGTTGCGGCGACAACCAAATCCATTTCAGAATTTTCAGCCTGTTTTTTTGAAGGATTCAAGACATAATTACCATCGGAATATCCAACGCGTGCCGCACCGATTGGTCCTTGGAAAGGAACGCCAGACAAAGCCAATGCTGCACTTGATGCAATCATTGCCAAGATATCAGGTTGATTCTTTTTATCGTACGAGAATACCTGTGCAATAATCTGAACTTTGTTTTTAAAAGTTTCTGGAAACAATGGACGAATTGGTCGGTCAATCAAGCGCGCAATAAGTGTTTCTGCGTTTGTTGCGCGTCCTTCGCGTCTGTCGCGCGACCCAGGGATACGACCTGCCGATGCAAACTTTTCTTGATAATCAACAGTCAAAGGAAAGAAATCCTGACCTTCAACTGCGGTTTTTTCTGCACACACAGTCGCCAAGACCATTGTGCCACCCATCGTCGCCAAAACCGAACCTGATGCCTGTTTTGCCATGCGTCCTGTTTCCAGACGCAGTGTTTCATCCCCATATTGCACTTCGATTGCAACGGGGTTGTTTAGTTTTGTTTTTTCTTCTTTATTAAATAAACCAAATAACATTTGTTACTCCATTTTATTAAGGTTTGTTTTTTATTGCGAAGAAAAATCATTCATTTTTATACTCTTCATCAAAGCATAAAAAGGAACAATTTTCTCTTCGCCATATGCAATTATAAATCATATTTAGCACTTTGCAAGTTATTAAAATCATCGCACAGGCGCAATTCGCAGTTCGATTCTTCGATTTGTAAGGCGTCCGATATTGTCCTGTGATGCGATTGGACGTGCTGCGCCACGACCGACGATAAACAGTCTTGTTGGATTAATTTTATGTTCGACAAAATAAACCCCAACGCGCTGTGCCATATTCATAGACAGTGCATATGCTGCATTTGTATCACGCATAGAATCTGTATAACCTGCAATTTCTATAAAGGTTGCAGGGTATTCTTTTAATAAATCTGTGATTTTTTTTAGGGTATCATCGCCTGTTTCTGATATTTCTGCAACGGACATTTTCATTATTGCATCGCGCACCAAGACAACAACAACCTCGCTGCCGGCGCGCTGAACAGATATCCCAGGCTTTCGCAAAGTGTCATATAATTTTTCCTCTAAATCCATCATATATTTAGTTGCGATTGCATTATCATTGGCGGTTTTGTCGCCATAATCCAAAGAATCTGACTTATCAACGACAGATTCCAGCGATTTTCCCCCCGCCCCCAAAAAAACAGGTCTTTTTGCGGTGCGTGAAATTTCGTTCATATCAGTAAAACTTGCGCCACTTAAAAATTCGCCCCATCTTTGCCTGTCCGGACTTTGGTAGGGCATACATGCAGATAAAAAAATCAAAGCAACTAATTGTATATAACGCATTTATTTCACTATGAAAGATATGTTGTTTGTTTTTGTTTTAAAGCAATTATCGATTGTGCCAATTTCATATCCGTTTACTGTAATTTTGGTTGCCCATTCTGGCACAGAGTTCGAAAAATATTCACATTCGCCATAACTTAAATCAATCAGATTAATAGCAAATGTTTCGCCATTAAAGGCCGGTGTAACGGACCATTCTGCACCACCGATTGGTGCTTTGTCTGATTTTAACGCGCCTGCCTTAATCAGATAGTCAACCGAAACCCCATCATAAGATCCGCGCATTTCCATTAAAATCTTGGTGTTTTCTGCAATTTGTTTCAGTTCTGCATCCGCGATGCTTCGTATTTGATTGTTTCTAATAACATTAAACACCCCCAGTGCCGACACTGTCATCACACCGCTGATTGCCAGAACGCCAATAACTTCTAGTAAAGATCTGCCAGATTGTTCTCTCATTTTTCTTATTTTACCCCCACGATTTCTGCGTCTGCAAACAAGTCCATTGCGCTTGCTACCAATGGGTCTGCGACCAGTTCTTCTTGTTTTTGTTCAGATATAGTGTGTGCATGTACAGATTCCATAGCACGTTCCAGCACCCACTGATGCCCGGTCTTATCAAACAGCCATGCTGACAATTTATGTGTGAAATCCGCATCACCCTTACGGTCAAAGAACTTAATTTTTCCATCAGAAAAATCTGCAATTTCTATATTAGAACTATAATAAGAATACAGCAAAATTTCCTTGGCGGATTGCAGTGCCTGCCCCAGTTCATTTGCATTGTTTATTACTAATTTTTCTGGTGTTTGGATATTTTGTTTTTCAACAGGTTGTGCCATACGGTCTGCCAAAATATTTTTTACATCACGCACGCGTTTTTCGGATTCTTGTTGTTTTATTATTTCTGGCACAGACGGCATATCTGCGATATGCATCATTCTGATTATCAGCATATCAAAGCACTGTTTTTGATTTCCTGCTGCCTGCATTTCAGGAACAGCGGCCACCATAACCTGCCATATTCTGGACAGACTATTTAACGAAGTTCGTGCGCAAATATCTTTGATTTGATCGCGTTGTTCTGCGGTATAAGGTGCGTTTGACACATCTCCGGCATGCAGGGCAGGGTGCATACGTGTTGCCCAGTGTGTCCATTCCATCATATCGACCAGCAACATAGATAAATCTGCCCCGTTATTATAAATGGTATCAACTTTATTTAATGCGGCGGCGGTATCCCCAGACAAAAGTGTCTTCATCATATCCAGAACAACCCCGCGGTCTGCGCGTTTTAGCATATCAAGTACGGCTTTTTCATCAACTTTGCCACCTGTTTGTGCGATTGCCTGATCCAGCAAAGACAGTCCATCGCGAACTGACCCATCTGCTGCCGATGCTAGCAATTCGTTTGCTGCATCTGACAATTCTACATTTTCCTGTTGTGCAATCCATGCGAAGTGCTTTTTTAGTGTTTCAACAGGAACACGAACCAAATCAAATCTTTGACATCTGGACAGAATTGTTACGGGTACTTTTCTAATTTCTGTTGTTGCCAAAATAAAGATTACATGTGCGGGTGGTTCTTCCAGTGTTTTCAACAGCGCATTAAACGCGGATGCTGACAGCATATGAACTTCGTCAATTATATACACGCGATATCTGCCGTTGGTTGGGCGATACTGTGCGCCGTCTAAAATATCACGCATATTATCAACCCCAGTATGCGAAGCCGCGTCAATTTCCATAACATCGATATGTTGACCTGCGGCGATTGCGCGACAATTTTCGCATTGACCGCATGGATTTGCGGTTGCGCCATCGACCGCCAAACAGTTCAGTGCTTTGGCCAATATGCGTGCAGTACTTGTTTTTCCAGTCCCGCGAATACCAGTAAAAATATATGCGTGTGCGATACGACCAGTTGTGATTGCGGTGGTCAGTGTTTTTACTAAAACTTCTTGTCCGATAAGAGATGCAAAATCCTGACTGCGATATTTTCTTGCTAAAACAGTGTAATTACTATCCATAATTAAAACTTCCTTTTGGAACTAAGGATAACAAAACAATGTCAAAATTCAACAAATAAAACGCGCCAAATTTGGCGCGTTAAACTTAATTTAAATTAGTAATAAATTCTGGCAGAATAATATCTTCTTCGTCGCTAGATTCTGTAGAATCGCTTGTACTTTCTGCGTTTTCGATACTTGCGATTTCTTTTTCGGCTGCGGCTTTTTCTTTTGGATCGCGTGTAGAATCGATTTTTCCCTGTTCTGCATTAACTATGCGTCCATAGTGTTCTGCGGTTTGCAACAGGCGTTCGCGTTCGATTTCATCAGTTGTTTGGCGTGCCAAATCGATATATTGTTTTCTTTTTTGGCGCCATTTATGACAGCGCTGAATCATCTGTCCGACATTGGATTGATTTTTTTTATTTTGCATATCTTTTCTTTTTAACAGGGGACAATCTTATACAACAGCAGTGTTTTAATACACCACCATTATGGTTAACACAGGTGATGTTATAACATCTTAAAAGCAATTGCAATAATTTTTTTCTGTTGCTATGCTATACAATATCAAGGCAGGAGGGAACAAAAAACTTGAATAATCAGCGCGGAAATTTTTTAATGCAGGCCTTATTAGCCGTCGGGCTAATATTTGTGCTTGTTCCCTTTCTTGCCCAGCGTCTGGCGGACAAGACCACTGACAGCAAGATGTTCACTGCGACCCAACAGATTGAAACTGCGCAAACGGCGGCGCGGATATTTATTCGCGAAAATGCCAAGAATATAAACTATAACACCACGATTGTATCAGGAAATGATTTTTCAGATTTGCTGGAACCATATGGTTTACCACTTGGATTTGTGCCGCGTACCCCGATGGGCCAAGATATTGCATTGGTTATACAAAAGACCCCCTATCAAATAATTGCGTATCTGGAACTAAGCGGTGGTGGTCTAAGTGCGCTGGAACGCGCAGAATTGTCGCGTCGTATTGGTTATTATGCCTCGACCGCCGGTGATGTTATAAATGTTGGTATTGAATTGGGTGATGTTTATTCTGATGTTGTTCGCCGGAACGAGCCTAATATTGACAACAGTGGTTTCTTGACAGACCTTGATATGGGGGACTTTAAGTTAGACAATGTTGGAAATATCTTTTCGATTAGTGGTCATTTTGATAGTGCGAAATTTACTACATTAAGTATAACAGGAACAGAATCAAGTCGCAAAATACGAAACAAGATTGGCAGTATAAACACTAATAAGTCTGTTTTTCAAAGTGCAAATGGTGAATCTGCGCTTAGTATAAATCGTGGAACATTGTTGGCGAACAGTCTTTATACCAAGACTATATCAATGTTTGGTGATACGGGCAATATTGTTGCCGAAGATGTATCTATTTATGATTTTTCTATGACTGCTGGTCATACAAATTTTTCTGGTCCATCAGATTGGTTGGTTCATGGTAATGTCAAGACGACGAATATTAACATTAGTACAGAACGACTGGATATTTCCTCGTATTTAAATGCAACGCGTGGTCAAGAGGTGTATGTTGATGACGATTCTCTGACCTATAATTCAAAATCGGGCATAGAAACAAATGTGATATATACATCAAATATAACGGTTCGTGATCAAACCTCTAATGCGTTATCAGATGGCGAAACAGGTGCGGTTATATTGGATATACGTCCTGGTGGGACGACTATGTTGCCAGACGCGTATGTTTCAGATGTCAACAATGATGGTTTCAAGATTCTAGAGCGTCCACTGGACAACACAACGACCTTTGTTGATTGCAAGGATATTATTGATAAATACGAAGGTGTGTATAACAAACAGTCTTTATCGCAATACTTGATATGCCAGTATGTATATTGGCAGCGTCTTGAAAAAAGAATAAACGCAATACAATGCTTAAAGTCGGGGCAAAATGGCTGTATATAGAAACGAAATATTTAACCAAGATTGTCGTGGTGCCAGTATCATAGAAGTTGTGCTGGCAATGGCTATTATTGCGATGGCATCACCGTTTGTTTATAACCAAATTAGCCAAACTAACAATACATTAAAAAATATTGCAACCGCCAAGAAAATTATAAGTGTTCGTGATAATGTGTTAAATTTCGTTCGTATTAATCAAGACAAATGGCCCGATATTGCGCAAATAAAATTATCAGACGAAGAATTGTCTGCAATATCGCCTGATGCGGTTGCAGGTTTTATAGACAAATATGCAATAACTGGTGCCACTACTACTGATGTGTATTTGGCATTTGATTTACCGGGAACGCAATTACAGTCCAACAAAATCGCCCAGCATATTGGTACAGATGCTGCGGTTGTCAGTGGTGATGGTGTTGCATATGGTGATACATGGGCGGTATCTGCGCCAGATTTTGTTGTTGGCGATTTGATATACAGAATCTCGCGTGATGTTGTTGGTGAAGACACTGCCAAATATTTACATCGTGCGACATCTGGTGAAGACGATTTAAATGTTATGAAGCGCGACTTGGATATGGCAACACACAATATTTACAATGTTGCGGATTTAAGTGCAAAGTCTATCAGTACAAGAAACGCAAGTGCAACATTTATAGAAACACCGATTGTGTCATCTAACGAAGTTTTTTTCTCGGGCGGTGCAAATGTTGATGGGCAGAACATAGAACTTGGAAATGTTCGTGTTTCTGGTGATGTATCTGGCTTTCGTAACATATATGCGCAGAATTTGAACGGCAACAAATACACGACACAGGGCAGAATTATAACAGATCGTGCAACTATATATGAAAAAATCAATGTGTCGCGTGATTTGATATTAAAATCTGACACGACCAAGACAATCAGTGGTTTTACAGGAATAACTGTAAATACTGTATTAACATCATTTATATCAACCGAAGAAATTATGTTTTATGATAATTTTGGTTTGACTATATCTGGTGAATTGCTGATGTCAACGGTGTCGCCATTAAAGATAGGGAATTGGGTATTCCCATCAACGCGTCCGCCAGAATTCAGCAAGTTTAATATTTCGCGTGCGCAGAAACCTGATATGCCGAATCAAAAAGCGTTTTCAGAAATTTTGCGTGATGGCTGGCAACAAACGATAACAATAACAAACGAAATGAAATAATTATGAGCAGAAAAAATAAAGCAACTTGGTTAAAAAATAATTCTCGTGGCAGTATGCTGGTAGAGTTGCTATTAAGTATTGCGTTATGTGCTGTAATTGTTCCTTTTATATTCAAGTATCAGCAAAATTCTGTTCAGCGTGCCCAAAACATACTATTAAGAAATCAAATGACAGAAATACAGGTTGCGCTGGAAAGATATATCATAGAAAACAGAACTAAATTATTAAACACCGTTGGTCGAAACATAACGCGTGTAGAATTAAAAGACTTGTCTGCCTATGGTCTGCCAGATTCTATTCTTGAAGGTAACGATTTGTTTCAACTGCGTGTTTTAAAATCACAAGACCTAACAGGCAGTGCAACATTACAGGGTGTTATTGTTCGCAAATCAGATGAATTATCCCCGCTTCGCACGCGTGAGATTGTTAATATGTCTGGTGGCACAATGGGGTTTGTTGATGGCACACATGCATACGGTACTTTTGGTGCCTGGCACGCGGATATGATTGATTTGGGGATAAATCTGGATAATGGTTTGATTGAAACAACCGCGGTTAATCGTGATAATGCGCTGTATTTATGGCGTGTTCCATCGGAAAATTTATCAGATGCGCAGATGATGTCGCCATTAAATCTTGGTGGGCATGACATAAGAAATGCCAGTTTTATAAACGCGAATCTTGCAGATTTCAGCGAAAGCCTTATTTCTGAAAATGTTGCGACATACAATTTGATATTCAAGAACAGAACCACCATAGACAGTGAATATAGTTCTAATATAACGACTGTATCTGGAACATTATCAGCGGACGGCAAAAATATGGAGATTAGCGGTTCTTTATCGCTTGATAATCTTGGCAAGTTTTCATCTTTGACTGCGAATAATTTGTGGGTAACAAATTTAAATCTTGGTGGTTTGTCGATAAATGCCGAAGATTCCTTGGCGATATTAAAAATAAACCAGTATCTTGATATGATATCTGGGCACATTAATGCCTTGTTTGTAACGGTTGGTTTTACAGGGTCTATGACACCGCGTTTGGTTGTTCACGACAGGATAGAAGATTCTATAAATTCTAAATATTTCTGGGATGTATCCAGCAAGCAGGCAAACTTTGTGGATGCAAATTTTGTTGAATTAAATCGTATGGCAGAACTGGCGACATACTACGAAGGCGATAAATCAACTGCATCTGGTCAGATTTTTGGGGTTATTTCTGCGAACAAGAACGCGACTGTTGCGGATTATATGAATGCGATAATCAAGATTCAAAAAGCAGTACAGGAAAAATATCAAGATTTGCTTTTGCGATAATTTGTGCTATAAGGATAAGTATGAAAGTAAAATGTGATTTTTGTAAAACAGAATATAATTTGGACAAAGCGCCTGCATCTCAGGTTAAATGTGCGCTTTGTGGTAATACTTGGTCGCCGGCCTTACCTCCGCGCAAGAATACATGGTTAATGTTTTTTGCATCATTATGCGCACTATTATCTGCGATAATATTTACAGTTGCTGTGATTACCCAGCATCAGGCAAAAACCGCAAGTCGTGGTCCATTGATAGTTAATGTTGAAAACATAGAAACGATAACAGACCAAGATGGTAAATCGCACATTGTAATAAATGGCGAAGTTACAAATGTATCGGGATATCCATATGCTGTACCAGATTTGATTGTTGTATCCAGTGATGGCGCTGGCCAGGTCTTGGCGCAACAGAAATTTATGCCTTCGGCTGCGATATTAGATTCTGGAAAATCTGTTAAATTCAGACATATATTGGCTCGGCAACCAATTGGTGTCAAAAAAATATCTGCAAAACTTGCTGATTTAGAAGTTATACAAGAGGATAAATAGAATGAAATTTTTAATCTTGCTATTGATTAATCTTATATTGATTCCCCACAGCGGTATTGCAGACGAAGCACCATTACCGCGTGTAAGTATTTTTTCCACCAGCACAGATTGGCAGGCCGTAACAGGATTGCTATTAAACGAATACAGGGGAACGGTTATTCCCGACAGAAATTTAGTTAAACGCGGACTTGTCCTGTATTATCTGGACGGTTTTCCTTGCTATGGTCTGGGCGAAGGGGTTCGTGTATGGGTTGGGCCAGACTGGAACCATCAGCATTTGCGTATTGCCTGTGTTGCTGCACCAACAGAAATAAAGTTTGCATATCGTAATGCGTTGCGTGATGCAGACGAAGCGACAACAACAGGTATCTTGACCTGTCCGGTAAAATCTGATGGACGTGAAATGACGATAAAACTGTCTGATTGTACGGTTGGTCCAGACTGGAAAGAATATAAATAGGTTTGATATGACAGACATTCGTGAATTGGTTGTCTTGGACACAGATGAAATAACCCGCGTTGATAAATTTCTGGCAAAAAAAATGCCAGAGTTTTCACGCAGTGAAATCCAGAAATTTTTGATAACTCGTCCCGACAACACGACCCCAAAAATGTCTGAAAAGGTAAAAGCCGGTGATGTATTTTTAATTCAAATTCCGCACCAAGAAACAACCGTTGCAACGGATAATATTTCATCTGATTTTGATTTAGACATACTATACGAAGACGATGATATAATTGTTATTAACAAACCGCGTGGGGTTGTTATGTATCCGTCTGCGGGCAACAAGACAGGAACATTGGTACAAAATATATTGGCGCACACACATTTATCTGCATTGGGTGGCGAAACCAGACCTGGTGTTGTTCATCGCTTGGACAAGGATACCAGTGGTGTTATGGTTTTTGCAAAGTCTGATACAGCATTCAGAAATTTAGTGCAAATATTTTCTAATCACGATTTGACACGAAAATATGTTGCGTTTGTCTGGGGAATTCCAAATTGGGAAGAGGCTGAAATAACTGGCAATATTGCGCGCTCATCACGCAACAGGCAAAAGATGTCAATGGTCAAGACGGGTGGCAAGCCATCACACACAGATGTTGCTGTAATAAACGCATGGCCGCGTGAAAAAATATCACAAATGCGTTGCACACTATACACTGGTCGCACGCACCAAATCAGGCTTCATTTATCTGCGCATGGATTTCCTGTTTTATGCGACCCGTTGTATGGTCGTGGTACAACCAGATTGGGGTCTGTTCGCAACGAAGAACTGCTGGATTTTCTAAGGACACACGATGGTCAAATGTTGCATGCAGAATTACTGGAATTCAGGCATCCAACAACTGGTGAAACAATGCGTTTTAAATCGCGTTTGCCAGACGATATGTTGGAATTAAAAGAAATACTAGAAAACGCATAATAAATATTATGCGTTTTTCTTTTTAGTTTTCTTTTTCTTTGCATCTGGATTTTCGCCCAAGATTTGCATCTGCATCTGTAAGATTAGATTTTCCTTGTCTTGAATTTGCTTTAACAATGATTGGTTTTCCAGTTTTATTTTATCCAGTGTCTGTCGATTAACAATTAATTTTGTTGCCAAAGATTTATTGCGTTTATGGTTTAAATAGAACGCGAACACAGCGCCCATAATTGCACCAACAGATGCGCTAAGTACATCAAAAAGCGTTTCTAGTATCATCATATTACAATGATAACATATTGCGCCCAGGACAATCACTGGGTTTATATTCTTAATCCGGTTTTTTTATCAATCCATACTTGTTCGTCTGCGATTTCCATCATTGGTATATCTGATTTACTGTCTGAATAGGCACGAACAACGCGTGGTATATAGTGATTTTCGCGTGCCCATTCATCCATGGCATAAACTTTATTTTTTCCATAGCACAAGAATTCATATTTCCAAGGTTTATTTTTATTTGTTTTTGAACAGAACACTGCATCAAACTTCATATCGCGCACCAATGCCGGCAACAGATAATCTGGGCTTGCGGATACCATAATAACTTTATTTCCTGCATCACGCTCGGCCTGAACGCGCTCGCGTGCCCAACCAAATCTTTCACGACGATGTTCTTTGATAAAACCTGGGGCGAATTTTTTTATAAGTTTTGGCGAAACAAAGCGTCTAATATTTTCACGCCACCAAACACCATCAGGATTAAATATTCTTACAATTCCGCAAATACCAATCAGTGGCAGGAACAGCCAAGGTCTGATACTGTGGCGCATACAATATCTGGCAAATCTTACATTGGAATCGAAACCAGATAGTGTGCCGTCAAAATCAAACAGAACAACATTTACCTTTTTAAACATAAAAATCCTTTTATATGATTATTTTGAATTATAACTATCGTACGAATTTCTGCAAGGTATAAAAAATCCCCCAAAATTATGGGGGATTATATTTGTATTATTTTTTTGAACCTGGTTTCCACTTGCGTGCGCGTTCAATTAAAAAGAACAGTGCAGGGGTCAAAGTGAATGTCCAGACTAAACTGGCCAACATACCACCAATCATAACTGCACCCATTGCGACCTTCATACCGTCAGCAGACCACAACTGTGGCACCATACCTGCGATAACCGCAATAGAAGTCATCAAAACCATATTCTTTTTTTCTTTTAATTCATGCCACAATGCACTGTGTGCATCTTCACCATTATTGATACGATTGATTGCAGGTTCTAACACCAAGATATTATTATTCACAACCAAACCGACCAACATAACAAAGGCCAACATTGCCCCAACATTCATTGTTGCGCCGGACAAGAACATCAGCACAAATACACCCGCAAAACTTGTCAAGATTGATGTTGCAATTGTTAATGGGTGTGCCAAAGAATTCAATATGGCTGCCAACAACATATAGGTCAAGATTGTTGCCAACAAGAATGCTGTACCAATTTCTTGTGTACTTTCACCCTGTACTTCGGACATACCACCAAATGTTGCATAATATCCTGCTTCCCATTCCATTTCATTGATTACGGATTGGACTTTTGTCTGTACAGGTCCCATTGTAGATTTACCGATATTGATATCAATTTCTGTTAATCTATTTTTGTCCTTGCGTCTAATATCAGATGTTGCGCGTTCCATTTTGACTTCGCCCAACGCAGACATTGGTACCATACCCTTTTGAGAGTTGACATAAACATTATCAAACAAAGTTGCGTTTTTAAACGGCTTTGCGAATTCCAAGATAATTGGATATTCTTCGCCATTTTCTTTGTATTTATAAGTGTCATTACCGAACAGTGCCGTACGCAAAGTTGTTCCTGCATATGAATTTTGTACACCCCAGAAATTCATTTTTTCTTGGTCTGGGATAAATTGAGTTTCCATTGGTGGCACTTGTTGTGCGCGCACTGCGGATTGTACTTCTGGTATTTGGTTAATTGCATCGATTAATTTATTTGCATATTCTTCGCGCAAAACATCATTTTCACCGAACACATTTAATACCAGATCAGATGTTGCGCCTGATGACAAGGCTTCACCTGCCTTGATTTGTATTTCAACATCTGCGATGTCTGCCAAAGTTGGCAATATTTTTTGTGCCAATTTTTTATCAGAAATACTGCGTTCAGAAACATCCACCAATTCAACTGTTACATCAATATTTTGCAGTCCTTGGTCGCCGATTTTAACTGTTGTTGCTTTTATCTCAGGGAATTGAGCCAGACGCTTTTCAATTTCGATTGCGATGTTTTCAGACTTATCGAATGTTGCCCCCATTGGTGCGCGTGCTGTGATTGATATTTCATTAGCATCTGTCGAAGGCGAAAATTCATTTCCTACAAATCGCATTAACATAACCGAACCGATAAATATCATCACCACCAGTCCAATTACGCGCCAAGGGTGTGCGATTTGAAATTCGTACCAGCGGCGCAACCAACTGCTTTTATCGTTTTTCTGTTCGACCTTTTTTACTTGTTGTTTTTTACCGGTCAAGCGCAAGAATTTTGCAATCATCATTGGTGTTAGTGTGAACGAGAACATCAAAGACAACAAAGTCAGGTACACAACAGTCAATCCAAATTGCACCATAAATTGTCCGACAATACCGCCCATAAATGCCAAAGGCAAGAACACTACGACATTTGTTCCGACACCTGCCAACACTGATACAGCCACTTTCTTTGTTCCATCAATTGCGGCATCTTCTGGATTTTTTCCTGCACGCATTTCCAGTAATGCTGCTTCTATCAAAATAATCGCGTTTGACACCAGTGTTCCCAACGCAGACGAATATGCCAACAGTGTCATTGCATTAATCGTAAAACCAGACCCGTCCATAAAGAAGAACCCAGCAACCAAGGATGCAGGAATCACGACACCTGCAATAACCGTTGAACGCCAATTTCGTGTAAATACCAATAACACCAAGACAGTCAATATAACACCCAAAATAATACCATTAATTGTGCTGTCTGTTTCATCTGAAATGGATATCGAAGAATCAGAAGTAATTGTCATTTGTGCATCTGGGAATCTGCGTGTTAAATCTGCTTGGAATTCTGGCAGTTTTTCATGCAGCGCCTGTGAAATTTTTATTGCATTACCATCCGATGACTTTACAACAGATGCGATAACAACAGGCTTTCCATTGTATCGTGCGCCATTTTCGACATCGCGTGCCGCATCTGTAATTGTTGCAATATCAGACAAGACAAAATTATTACCTTCTGCGGTTGTTAGGTGCAGATTTTCTATATCTGCCACAGAAGCGAATTCACCGATAAATCTAACATTTGAAGAATTGCGACTTGTTTCGATTTTTCCCCCAGGAACATTCAAGTTATGTGCCCCCAACGCGGATACGACATCCATAACAGTAATACCATTTGCTGCCATTGTATCTGGATTCATTGCGATACGGACCGCGCGTTCGCGTCCACCGAACACAGACACGCTTGCGACACCCTTTACAGCGGTGATTTTGGTAGATAGCACATCATCCACATATTCTTCTAAATCGCGTGCATCTGCGCCTGTTAAAACTATATCCACCACAGATTCTTCCAATGGGTTTAATTTTTCAACCATTGGTTGTTCCATATCGGTTGGAAATTCCATACGCAAAGAATCCAACTTATTTTTTATTTCTGTTGATTTATCATTAACATTTGCGCCTAAATTAAATTCAGCCATTACCATACCGCTGTTTTCAAAAACATACGATGTGATTGACTTTAACTCAGAAACCTCTGATATTGCGTCTTCTGCGCGTTTTATAACCTGTGATTCCAGTTCTTCTGGTGATGCGCCTGGATACACAAAAGTTGCTGTAACCATTGGAAAGTCAACGGATGGTGCGCGTTCGATATTCATTTTTGGGAACGAAACCAGTCCCAAAACAACCCAAACCAGAACGAACATCAGTGTAGTAATAGGTCTGCGTACAAAAAACTTTAACATGATATACCCCTTGTGTGATTAATTTTTTAATTTAACTTTTTCGCCTGCATTTATTGTTGACAGTATAACAACATCGCCTTGGTTCAATCCTTCTGAAATCATCGCGTTTTCAGAGTCTTGATATTTAACAACGACATTACGTGGTACTGCGACACCGTTTTCTGCAACAAAGACCTGGTTGTTTTTGATTGCATACAACGGTACAAAGATACCATCTGATGTAAATTCTGCGAATTGCAAGCCGTCATTAACATCTGTTGTTCTAACGACATACATACCTGTGTTCAAATCCAGCCTGCGTGAAACAGATTTTATTGTGCCACTACCAACGCGTTGTCCTGCTTCCAGTGCCTGTGCACGTGATGCAGAAACATATGCACGATTATCTTTTACAGACAGTGGTTCATACAAAGTACCTGATTTTATTTCTGCAATTAGTGTTTCAACTGTTGCGCCATCTGTCTGATAAACGCGTGCAATATTATACACATCGCGTGCATTTTCAGATGCGATTGTTGCGAATCTAAAAGTGGCCCATGCGCTCATTGCGACAATAAAGGCAACGAAAAACCCATGTTTAAATTTCTTTGAATGAATTATTTTCTCAATTTTTTCCATCTTATTCACCTAACTTTTTAATAGATTCTGCCGACATTAGAATATTGTATTTAGTATTCAACAAGGCTAAATCCAGTTGATATAGTCCTGCGGAAACATCTGCCAATTCAACAGCGGATGTTTGTCCGGATGCAAATCGATTTTGCGACAGAGTATATGTTTGTGCTGCCAAATCGCGTGCCTTGGACAGGGTTGATAAATTTCCACGCAGACGATTATATTGTGTAATTGCGTTTTCGTATTTTTCAGTGGTTAATTTTTTTGCTTTGTCTAAATCTTCGCGTGCGGCAATTGCATTCATTGCCTCGACAGTTGCGTTTGCCTTGTTTAATCCGCCGTTAAAGATTGGAACTTGTAACGCAACGCCCCAGTATGCAGATTGACTACCCTTTTTATCGAACATATGGCCTACATCACCTGCCATTGACATATAACTATAAGACGCGGTCGCAGCCAGTGTAGGATATGCGTTTGCCTGCTTAGAACGTGCCAAATCTTCATACATTTTTACCTGCTGGTCCAAGATATCCCATTCTGGTGTGCTTTGCAATTTTTTTGCATCAATCGCCCCGAATTCATTTGGAAAATTATCGGTCAGGTTAAGTTCTTCGTTAATATCAATGCCCGCCATAATTTTCAGCATTCTGTGCGCAGTATCGCGATTGAACTTAGCATCAGAAACATTGATTTCCTTGGTTGCAATATCAGATTCGATTTTTAGCAAATTACTGCGATGTGCGCGTCCTGCTGCTGTCAGGCTTTTTTTTGCATTTCGTGCATTTTTCAAATCGCGCTCAGATAATTTTACAATTTCGTCTGTCATTTTTGCTGTCCAGTACAAGTTTGCTGCCGCATAAACGACTTCGCGTCTGGTTAATTCCTTGGCTGACTCAGACATTTTTATTGCAGATTTAACAGACTTAACTGCATTACCAATTTTTCCAAAAGTATAGATGGGCTGTGTCAACGAAAGGCCTGCTTGAAAGATATTATCTGGGATTTCGATGTCAGCAACATTCATATCAAACGCATCTGCCAAGATACCCCCTAATTCTGGTGGTAAATTCATAGAGTTGTTTCTAAAAGGCTTTTCGACATTAACCATACTCATATAAGAAACTGTTCCGTCTAATTTAAACCAACGGTTTGCGTTTGCAGAATCTAACGAGGCCTCAGCCTTTTTAAGGTTAGCATCTGCTTTTTTCAAATCATTTGATTCCGCAGAAATTTTTTCAACTGCATCTTTCAAGGACAAGTCCAGTGCATCAACAGGCGCGCAGAACAATCCAATACACAGTGCGCCAAACAAAGACACAACATATTTTTTATTCATTATCCAACTCCATATTATTAAGAACTTCTTTCATAGTACGCAATGCATCTGTCAGTCGTTTTTCATCGTCCTGTGAAATCCCAGCGAACATTTTTTCAACCCCCATTCTGAACAAGTTCATCGCATGCAGCGCTAATTCTGTCCCTGATGGCGACACGCAATACCAAGTGTTTCTGCGGTCGTTTTCATCAATTGTTCTGACTACATAACCATCTTGTTCCAGTTTTCGAAAGGCAGCACATAAATTTGGTGCGGACACATGTTCGCGTCTTGCGATATCCTTCAATCGTGCTGCGCCACCCTGATGCAGGCGCACCAAGATATAGGTTAATTGTCGCGGATAACCTGTGATTTCGCTGCGTTCCATGCGGATTTTGTCGGCCAATCTGTCAAAAGTCCAGATATTAGATTCCAACAAACGAACAAATTCCTTGCGTGCCATAAAAAACTCCTATATAATGCATTGGTATAAAGAATTGTTAAAAAACTTAATGATTATATATTTTAATGAATTTAATGCAAGCACTTTTTTCCTAAAAAAGAAAATAAAAGATTAAAAAGACTTGCAAAGGTTATAAAAATAATTATAATCGACTAAGTTATTGGGGTGTCGTCTAATGGTAGGACAAGAGATTTTGGTTCTCTTTATCATGGTTCGAATCCGTGCGCCCCAACCAATATTCAAACGCCCCTTTTGGGGCGTTTTAATATTGGACGGGGCCAAGGTTCGTAATCTGCAACGTCAGTTGCCGGTTCGACAATGAGTAGGTTTGACAAGTATTGCGTAGTCAAACCGTCAGGAATGCCCCGCAGGCGATAGCCGAGGGAATTGAGTGCGCCCCAACCACACTTCGCGTCTGCGACGCTTCGTGTGGCGGGCCACACGGACGAAGCAGTTATCGCGAAGTAGTGTCCACCGTAGCCTTGGCGTAGGCGGACAGGAATAAAAATCAAATGTTTTATGTCTATCTTATAAAAAGCATTTCCCATCCAGAACAAAAATACATCGGGCAAACTGATGATTTAAAAAAACGACTAACGCAACATAATGCAGGATATTCAATACATACGGCAAAATATAAACCTTGGGAATTGGTAAATTATTTTGCGTTTAGTTC
>JAFXFG010000012.1 GCA_017520675.1 Alphaproteobacteria bacterium | reverse complement strand
ATTCAAACAATTGAACCCCTACAACCCCAGGAATAGAGATGATAAAAGATATCAGTTATTCAGCATATATTTTGCCGGTGCGTGATGGACAGGTTGCGCTATTAAAATACGGCGAAAACGGATACGGACCAATTGGCGGACGACTGGATGATGGCGAAGATTTCTTGACGGCACTGCGGCGTGAACTGACCGAAGAATTGGGCGAATCTGCATCTGCGCTGGCAGACAGTGCGGTTGAAATTCCGGTGCCATATGCATTTCGTCACCCAACCCCCGAACGGGCGCAAAAACGTGGCGCATGGGGCGAAGAACATCACTTTTTTATCGTTCACATCCCAGATGATATGGAATTGAATTTCTGCGAAAATCGCCCCGAAGAAATTTCGGTCGCCTGGATTGCCCCCGACAATTTATTAAACCCACAAATCACACCGTTTGACGATATGCGTGAATTTTATTCAAACCACATATTGCCAAACCTAAATTGTCGGTTTTCAATGAGTTTGCGCCCCGAATATTATGAAATGGTGCGTTCTGGCGAAAAAGATATTGAACTGCGCCTGTATGATGAAAAACGTCGCAGAATGCGCAACGGCGACACTGTTTTGATTTACAACGCGCAAAATCACAATGATTATATTCGTGCCAAAATCGTGCGCCTGCATATTGCGCGCAGTTTTGCAGACCTGGCCACAAAAATCAGCATGCCCCGAACCGGTTTTGCATCACTAAACGCACTAATGTCCGCAATATCAAAATTCTATGATGCTGAAATGGAATCCAAATACGGTATTGTGGGGATAGAATTAGAGGTTATAGGCTAAGCCATATTCTGTATCATTCCCCCGTTATATTTTTATCGCCGCCAAGAATTCATCTTTGGTGTATTCGGTGTTTGGTTTAAATTGTTTCATGACACCGCCATTAAATACATACCATGGGCGTGTGCCAACAACTTTTATAATATTGCCATCTGTATACAGGCTATTCTCTTCGGGCAGGGCGACAACTGGTTCTTTTGTTGAATATTGTGTTAAATAATCTGTTGCGACTTTGTGTTTTTCGGCATATTGGTTTGTATAGTGTGCTGTAAAAGAACAGCCAAACAACATATCAAAACCACCCGTGTCACCAAAATTTAAATCGTTTGTATCCATATACAGACATGCATCAATATCTTTACCAAAAATAATTGCGCCGGCACTGCCACCATATACAACCCCACCATTGTCCAAATATTCTTTTATCTGTTGGAATGCACTGCTGTCCTTTAATCGTTGCAACAGGTGATATGTATTGCCACCGCCAATAAAGACGGCCGCATAATCGCCCAGGTTGTGTTTACATATTTCGTCTGCATCATGCACCATAACGAATTCGCCATGTTTAATATTGCTAAATTCGTCGCCGTTTATCCACTCCAGACACCCGTCATACCTGTGCGATTCCATAGCCAATGGGATGTATAAAATGGGCTTTGTTGGGTCGATTAGGCTTTCAAACAGTTTATTTGAAATAATGGTTTGTTCGTCGCTGCCACCACCGCCAAGTATTATATGCATTATTGTTTCCCTTTGTTTAGTGTTTCTATAACCCAATTTTTTATAACGGTTGGATACAGTTTTGTGTCGGCCAGTTCCGATATTTTTACTTTTTCAAATCCGATTAAATCTTCCTGGCTGGTAATGTTTTCGGTGTTTATATCCACACGTTTAACAACCTCAATCCCGTACAGGAAATTTCCTTTGGAATCATAACCCTGATTTTCAATAGCCAATAAGATGCCATCGTGAATAGTGATGTCAGATTCTGCAACACCCATTTCTTCATTCAGTTCACGTGTAATGCACTGATTCAATGTTTCGCCAATTTCCAATCCGCCACCAGGCAAGAAATAATAACCGCCAGCCAAGTGCTTGCATAAAACGATGCTGTCGCCTTGCACAATTAAACATCTGCTTGTTGTTTGTGTTCGCATGACTATATTCCCCCTTTGTTATCTTATAATCGTGTGCTTGAACCACTGTTCTTGGAAAGCTGTTTTTTGTTCAATATATTCGTTCGTTGGATTTTGTCCGTCTGGCACAACAATCAGTTTATCATCATTGTCATTTGTGCGATGAATAATCGCAACGCATTTTCCAGAAAATGTTGCCAACGGCGTATCAACACCCAACACATACGCATCTAATTCCTCGCCATCGCCCGATATGGTGTTTGGTATAAATCCATAATTCACTTCGTATGTAAAACCGTGTTTTGGATGTTTACTGCCCAGGGGTCTGTCCATTTGTACATTGACGATTTTACCCAAGAAATCACGTGCATTTACGATGTTGGAATTTGTGGACATTTTATATCCTTATGGCTGGGGTTATAGAATCAGTATAGATTACAATATTTATGTTGTCAAAGTTTATGTATGCTGATTTTTCACAGCATACAATCCTTTTTGACATCCTGTGAATTCGGTTTATACTGATTCCTGAAATGGCGGAAGGGTTTTATCTTTGCATTGATTTAAAGAGTTTCTTTGCCTCGTCGGCAGGGGAACTTAATACCGGTTCAGTTAATACTGTAAAAGATGCAGCAGATGTGGTAAGAAAAATTTTAAAATGATGATTCTTTCCTGTCCGAACTGTGTCTAGGAAAACATATAAAGCAAGGCACCCTGATTTACAGCAGTTTGTTTTATAAAATCAATCTTGTGGCCTTATCGTGTCTTGTTTTGTTGTGTAACATGTTTTATTGTATTTACAACCTTCTGATAGTCTTCATTCAAGATAATTGTGGACGTGGTTGTTGTTATATACGAACGATCTGCCCATTTTTCGCCAATTGCGATAATGTAATCTGTATCGATTGATATTCTTGTATTAAATTCGCTGGTAAATTCTACGAATGGCATAACTAGTCCTTTTTTTATATTTTTCTGCACAAAAATAGCACAAAAAACACAAAAGTCAAGTTCTATTAATAATACCCCAAACCAGAACACCCCAGAACTATTTTATTGATTTTATGATTTTTTTTGCTAGAATACACAGTGTATAACACAAACCAAGGCAAAACCCAATGAGTATTTAATATTGTAATTTTTTTATAAATCGCGCACAGAAATGTGTGGCAGTTCAATTACAATATCAGGGGTTTTATTATGGCTTTAATATCTTTATCAAAAGTATCTTTTTCTTATGGCGCAGATAATCTGCTGGACGGTGTATCGATTGCATTCAGCGACAGCGAATGTGTTGCAATTATTGGCGACAACGGCACAGGCAAGACGACATTGTTGCGATTGTTGTCGGGGGACTTGTTGCCCGAAACTGGCAATATAAATAACGGCGCAAGTACTTATATGCTAAATCAAATAAACGCCTCGGATTCTAAAAGTGGCGGTGAACAGCAGATGTACGCACTTATGCGTGCATTTGAAAGCAGGGCAGATATTTTGCTGTTGGACGAACCGACAAATAATCTGGACTCTGATGCGAAACAGGTGTTCTTCAATCAACTGACAAAATACCCCAAGGGTGCGGTCATTGTTTCGCACGACAGGGAACTTTTGCAACGTATGGATAAAATAATAGAATTACATAACGGGCATTTAAAAGTATATGGTGGCAATTATGATTTTTATATGGAACAAAAGCGTATAGAGCAAGAAAATCTTAATTCCAGATATATTGATACACAAAAATCGATTGCGCGATTAAATAATACTATAAACATCGCCCAAAACACACGACAGCATCACGAGTTTAAGCAGAAAAAAGAAGTTGCCAATTCGCGTCGCAGTCGTTTAGAACAAAATGCCTTGCGTGGAAAAAGTCAAGAAACCGAGGCAAAACAGCGTGCAATCATTCAAAAAAAGTTAGATAAACAGTTATCGATTCAACAATCGTTATCAGAACAAATGCGAAACGAAACCATCAAGATACCCATTCCTAACAAGCCCTTTTACAGCAAAGAATTAATACGCATAACTGGATTATCTTTTTCGTATGGCGACAAAAAAGTCTTTGATAATTTTGATTTTACCATGTACGGCAAAACAAGGGCGCGATTGATGGGTAAGAATGGTTCTGGCAAATCCACATTATTAAAAATCATTTGCGGTGAATTAAATGCACAATCAGGAACGGTCCATACATTTGGCAAAATTGCATACATAAATCAAGACCTGTCGCTGTTGGATAAAAATAAAACCATAGTTGAAAACATAATGGATTTATCGGGGTGCTTGCGACACGATGCACATATGATTGCTGCAAATTTTGGCTTTCGTGGGGAATCTTCCTTGAAACGGGTGGGGATATTGTCAGGTGGGGAATTATTAAAAGCAACTTTGGCAGCGATTCTGGGTGGCAACAATCAGCCAGATTTGTTGATTTTGGACGAACCGACAAACGACCTTGAAATAAAAAGCATCGGAATCCTAGAAAATGCCATCAATCAATACACTGGCGCAATATTACTGGTATCGCATGATACGATATTTGCTAAAAATATCAATATAGACAGAATTGTTTGTTTATAGTTTTGTTGGAATTTGTATATGGTTGTTCGTGATAAAATCATACCCCAAACATAATATAAATTAATATGGCTCGTACTTTGTGGCGGGTCTCACATAAAATTTTGCGTAAATAAAATCCCGATAAAAGTATCAGGGTAGCGATAAGTACAATGTTTATAAATATAAGTATGTTGGATGGAAATATTCTGCTCAACAGACCTTCCCATTTTCCATTATATAAAATCTGATTAAGGTCATTTAAAAATACAAGTGCCATCGACAAGCATATTATACCATTAGTCCATAAAAAGCAGGTAAGTTTTTGTATGTTAATATATTAGATCGATAATTAGATCTTGTCCATTGTTTCTAAACTAGAAATATAACACAGCTAAAATCAAATAATACAGAAAATTACATATTAAACATGCCAATCCCCCCAACAGCGGAATAAAAAAGATTTTCTTTTTATAAATAGGGACAAGTTTATACCCCAACCACATTAACAGACCCAAAATTATGTAAATACATAACAAGTCATAACGTGCCATACAAACATCTGCTTTATGACCATCTAGATGTATGCACATATTCCACCATATGGCTTCGTGTTTCGCAATCCGACCAAAACAAGCCAAGTCGTCCAAAAAGAAATAAAACAGCCCAGACAACAATACAGCCGAATAATACATCAAAGAATACTTGTTTTGTTCCATTCCAGACCTTAATTGTTAATATTCCACCTTTATGATTAAATCATTCCCTATATAATCAAATAACGCAACAAAATTATCCATATTTGATGTTAAATCAATACAGCCCGCCGAACCTGGAAACCACCCGCCAATCAAAAACACACAAAATAAGACAAGTCTTTTCATACAATGCAGTATGGCAAAGAAGATAATAAAAAATCAATATCAATTGCCTTTGTGCAATCTATTTTTTCATAATTGACACCTATTATGCAT
>JAFXFG010000001.1 GCA_017520675.1 Alphaproteobacteria bacterium | reverse complement strand
TAAACCATTCTATTTAATTTTCAAAATTAACCATAATAATTCATCTAAAACCAATCCCGCCAACTTATGTAACTTCTGTACACTGCGTTGTCGGGATTGATTTTATCTAAATCATTATAATTAATTTTACCGCCTTGCAAGGGGTTGGGTAGAGTGCCGAAAACTTATGTATCTTTTGTACATATCGTTTCCGGCACTGCGTTTATCTAAACTATTCTATTTAATTTTAACCCCTGCAAGGGGGTTGGGTAGGGTGGCTTATGTAGTGTTTGTACACTACGCCACCCCCATTCACTTTATCTAAACTATTCTATCAAGGCGGGGTGAAAATAAAAATCCCCCAGTTGGGGGATTGTATTCCGCATCTTATGTTTATTGGATACCGACTTGGAATTCGTCGCCCCAATTGGCCACTTCTTGCGAGCCAATTGTGCATTTGATGTCTTCAAAACCGTTTTCAACCTGTTTCTTTTTGATGACTTTGCTGGATATCAAACCGCCCGCAGTTCCAAGAACAACTGCTGCGACAGAATCAGATGCAAGACGCGCAGTGTTGAAATTGCCATCTGCATCGCGCCATTTGCTGCGATCAAAAGTGGCAGAAATATCATTCAATTCTTTACCGAGTTGTTCAATTTCTGCAACAGCAGCGGCGGCATCTAAGGATTGTTGGTATGCATCAGTGTTTGTATTACAATTGCCATTTCGGAACTGCTTGGTTGTATCTGTACAATTGCAGGTTTTACCAGCCCAATATGCCACACTGGATCCAAGTTTTATGCATGCACTATATTCTTCTGTTTCTTCGCATTCATAGATTTCCCCTGTATCAATAATTTCATATTGACCGTCTAAGCCGGTGCAATGACAGGCATTATTGCGCCATCCAACTGGTTGTCCTGCTTCTTTAGATTTTTCACATTTGTCTTTATCTTGTGCATTTTGTGTAGCAGCGGTCATTTTGCAACCTTTGCTTGTGTTGGTTTCATCTATGTACTCATATCCATCTTTGCATTTACATGCTTTGCCAATTTTTTCTAAGTGTATATTTTTATCACAAACACAATCGTTATTTGACCATCTGCCACCAGATTTAGTGCATTGTTCTGCATTTATTCGTTGTTGCGCGGCCGCAGTTGGTTTGCAACCTTGTTTTTTGTCGCTTTTCCATTCATAATTTGTTGAAATGCATTCGCATACAAGATTGTCAGTGGTTTTGATGTTTTTATTTGCAGCGCAGTTGCATTTGCTTCCTGACCACGTGCCACCTGTATTTCTGCAATTGGTTTCGCGTTCGTCAAGCACGCAGCCGTTTTTTTCTGAGTTTGGTAGATAGCCAGATTTGCATTTTGCAAATACGCAATAATTTGTGCCGTTAAAAACTGTTATATTGCCGATATCGTATCTACTTGTATCCTGCGCGTCTTTTGTTGAGTAGTAGGCTTCTATGCCTTTTAAGTTTTCATTATCGGATGAGGTATTTGCAGAATCTTCTAGACGTGATGTTTCTTTTACTATTTGTTCAGGGGTGTATCCTGAGGGTCGTATTTCTGTTCCTGTGCACCAGATGTTTACACTAAAATCATTAAATTTGTTTGCTGTGAGGAAACCGTTTCTATCGCAATAGTATAGTGCTATGATTTTTCCGTTGGTGTCTAATTGTGGAACAACATCACCTGTATCGCACATTCCTTCGTCATTTCCACATCCCCAAAATTGGTCGCTTCCTTTTACAGCCTCTATGTATGCTTGGCGCCCTATGCCTGGTGAGTTGTATCCCTTGGGGAAAAATCTAGAACATTGCCCAAGTGCAAATTGGGGCAGGGTGATTAGTGAAAGTAGCAGGCAAAATAAAAAACTGTGTTTCTTCATTTCTTTTTTTCCTTTGATAGAATTATTTTTATTTTATCAAATTTTTCTTTGTTTAACAAATGTAAAAAAATTATTTTAATAAAGTCGCCAATCTGGCGACTTTATTAACTAGAATTGAACATCTTTGCAGGATTCGACTGTATCAGCCCATGTTTTACAATATTTATTGCCAAACAATGGATTTTTTGTCTTGCTGCATTTTGTTGTTTTTGTGCAGATATGACAATTTAATGTTTCCCAGTCAAATGTTGCAACAACGTTTTCTTTTAGGTTCCAATTGTTTGTAGATTTAGAACCGATTAGTTGTTTTTGAAGCTGGTTGTCTTCGCCATTGGCTTTACCGCTGCCCGCGTTTCCAAGTAATCCGATACCTGCAACACCTGCGGCGGCGCCACCAACAATCGCGGTCGTTGTACCGATTGACATGGCTGCTGCGGTAGCAGACCCCACTGCCAATGCGGGGCCGGCAATTGGTATTGCAATTGCTGCGCCAACAAGTGCAGTCATTGCAATTATTTTTCCAGCGGATGATTTTGGTGGTTCGGCTGATTTTGGCATTGATGATGCACTTGCAAAGTTCACACATGCCTCACGTGCGATTTCACGACGGGAATCAAGTGCGTTTTCACCGCGTATCTTTGCCATTCTTTCGCCAATTTTTGCGTAATCGGTTAACAGTTTTTCATTCAATTCGTCGTATTTCTTGTAATAATTGTCTTTGGCGGTTTTTAGGGCGGCGGTTGCAATAATTGAACGCATTTGCTTGGTTAGTTCTGGAAAGCGCGCAGCATCAGCAGATTTTTCGCCCAGTCTGGTACGTGTTGATTGCCCGTCTGTGCCGATTTTCTTCATTCCCTGTACTTCGCGTCCAGTCATGCAGAATTGCACAGTTGGGTCGGCCTCGATTGTTTCGATTGCCATATTTATGCTTGATTGCAATTGCGCCAATTCGGATTTTACTTTGTCTTTTTGTTTTTGGGACATACCAGAACCATCTATTTTTGTTAAGTATTCTTCAACGGTTGAAACTTTGCCATCGTCATCAATTTCGATGTTTTCCCAATATATTGTTCCGTCAATAACACCTGCCAGTGGGGTTACAGGCCCTAAAACACCACCGTTGTTGGCGGCTGTGTTTCGGCCAAGCTCTTCGTCTGATATTTGGGATATATCAGTACGACATTTGTTGAAATCGATATCAAGTCCGGTTTCTGCAGAACTATATTCGCAAATCTTGTATTCCAGTGATCTGGTACCGACATTTGCATCAACAGTCAATGCGTTACAGTTGGTTGTGTCGCCACAGACTTTTACCATGGCTTCGTTAGCAGCATTCTGGCATGCGGTCAAGAAACTATTATCAATATTCAGCATAATTCCCTGAACCATATTAGCCAATTCTTCGTATACTGCATTTCCTGAGATATTTGTTTCGCCATATTTTTTCTGACAACCTGTTAATTTATCATATGGGCACATTCTCATAAT